>URZN01000001.1 GCA_900552345.1 uncultured Collinsella sp.
GGTCTGAGCCATGGGGCCGTCGGTAGCGGCGATGACCAGGATAGCGCCGTCCATCTGAGCAGCACCGGAGATCATGTTCTTGACGTAGTCAGCGTGGCCCGGGCAGTCAACGTGAGCGTAGTGACGGGCAGCGGTCTCGTACTCGACGTGGGAGACGGAAATCGTAATGCCGCGCTCGCGCTCCTCGGGAGCCTTGTCGATGTTCTCGAACGCAGTGAAGTCAGCCTTGCAGCCCTCGGTCTCGGAGAGAACCTTGGTGATGGCAGCGGTCAGCGTGGTCTTGCCGTGGTCGACGTGACCAATGGTGCCGATGTTAACATGCGGCTTAGTGCGCTCAAACTTCTCTTTGGCCATAAAGCCCTCCTCTTAACAGGTCGTCCCCGGACGGGACTTTGCCTTTATACCATAGTGGCCTCTCAACATACTATTGAGAAGCCACCGTGTTACCTATGGTAGCGGTGACTGGATTCGAACCAGTGACGCCACGGGTATGAACCGTGTGCTCTAACCAACTGAGCTACACCGCCGGATGGAGCCTGCAACCAGACTTGAACTGGTGACCTCTTCGTTACCAACGAAGTGCTCTACCGACTGAGCTATACAGGCACTTGACGGGTGGGAGCTATAGGATTCGAACCTATGTAGGCAGAGCCAACGGGTTTACAGCCCGTCCCCATTAACCACTCGGGCAAACTCCCAATCGTTCAAGTATCCGCAGGTCCTTTGGTCTTTTGGACCGCCGCCCCCGCGAACGAAGAAGATAATACGATGCCACCTTGGGGGCTGTCAACGAAAACCTCTAGATACACGGTGCCGGGCGTATCTACATACCTTTGACCTGCGGTTTTGCTGAGTTTGGATATGGAGAACGGTGAATTTGCATATAGCGGTGACATTTCCCGAGGGAACACTTTTGCGTAGTGGAGTACACCATCAGGATCGAACTTTGATATCGACTCATTTGCACCTATATATAGGTCGATATCGGGCTTCCCAGACAGAATCGAGCGTGGATAATCTCCCGCTTTTAGCGTGGCTTCGAGCCCAAAGTGGGAGATTATCCACGCTCATTCACTTAGCAGGAGATTTTCCACGCTCGTATGTCCGGAAATCCTCGCTCGACCAGGATGACTGGGACCGGTCCGGCCTTTGTCTCAATCTGTAACATTTAGAGAACATTTTCTCCCCTATCTGTTACAGATCGAGATGTTTCGCAGAGACCCCAGCTTACGTCTCATTCTGTAACAGCTAGAACGGTTTTCGGCCTCTTCGTGTTACAGATTGAGACAAACCGAAAACGGAATGGGCGCTGACCCAATGGCACACCACCTAAAAAGAAACGGGCCCTGTCCCATAAGGAACAGAGCCCGAAACTCTCATGGAGCCAGTGACAGGAATCGAACCTGCAACCCACTGATTACAAATCAGTTGCGCTACCGTTGCGCCACACTGGCACACTTGGCGCTTTCACGCGAAGCCAGTTAAGAATAAAGGAATTGCGGACGAGGCGCAACAGACCCTTTGACCGACCACATCTCAAAACCCTTCGTCAGAACGAATAGTTTTATCTGTTCGCCAGAACCAAAAACTATTCGTTTTGGCGACGGTAAGCCCGCAGCCCATTGATTACAAATCAACGGGCTGGCCAATTGGGAAACGGGTCTCTATGGACAATCCCCTACCTCCCGCGCAACGCCTTGAGCTTGGCCAGCGCATCGGGACTTAGGCGACTGCCCAGGGTCATCTTGATCTGCGGAGCTTCCTCTGCCTCGTGAACGTCGTTATCGATCTGTTTGATCTCGTCCACCAGCATGCGGCTCGATATGCGCGTGACACCCTTGCCCATGACGACGGCCTGAATCGTGCCGTCGCTCGACACCACGGAGCACGCGCGGCCTTCCTCGCGCGCCTCGATGCAGAGCTTCTGCACCACGGTATCGGCCGAGACGCCCGTCGGCGAAAACTCGATGCGCACGCCACGGGCCGGCAGGTTGGGGCGCTCGTTGGAGATATTGCCCGCGCCGTCGAACACGATCACGGCCTCGTAGCGGCCCTGGGCAAAGGCGGCGACGTCGTTGATGAGGGCAGTGCGCGCCATATCGTGAACGTCGCTGGAATACGGATCGTCGGAATGGTCGTACACGAGCTTTTCGTAGCGCGGCGTGCAGTGGATCACGTTGTAGCCGTCGACCACCAGCAGCTCGGGCTTACTGGAGTGCACCGTCGAGACCGGATCGGCGATGGCCTGCGCAAACGCATTGCCGCCCACGCCATAGGTCGCGGCCGAAACAATCGGCTTGGCCGAGCCCTCGCCAAAGCGCTTGGCCTTGGACTTGGCGCGGTTCTTCTTGGACATGCGCTACTCCTCCCCCATGAACTCGCCGGCATTGCGGCGCAGCCACTCAAAGCACAGTGCGGTGGTCGCCTGGGCTACGTTGAGGCTCTCGGTCATGCCGCGCTGGGGAAGCTTGGTCAAAAAGTCGCATTTCTCGAGCACCAGGCGCGAGATGCCGTCGCCCTCGGAGCCCATGACGAGCGCCACGCGGCCCTCGAAGGGAGCATCCCAGCAGCTGCCCTCGGCGTGCTCGGAGGCACCGCCCACCCAAAAGCCAGCGGCCTTGAGGTCGTCGAGTGCACGGGCGATATTGGGAACCTGCGCGATAGGCAGATGCATGACGGCGCCGGCGGAAGTCTTGTAGCTGCCAACGGTCACGCCGGCAGCGCGCTTGTTGGCAATGATGACACCGGCCGCGCCCACAACCTCGGCGGAGCGCACGATGGCGCCAAAGTTGCCGTCGTCGGTCACATGGTCGAGCACAACGACGAGCGCCGGACCGTCGCCCGCACGGTCGAGGATATCGGCAACATCAGCATAGGGGAAGTTACCAACCTCGAGCGCAATGCCCTGGTGAGCGCCATGACTCGACAGCGCATCGAGCTGCGCGCGCGGCACATACTTAATGCGGACGCCCGCGGCGTTGAGGTCGTCGACCAGGCGCGACAAGGCGGCATCGCGCTCCCCGCCCTCAGCGATGAGCGCGCACTTGACGGGAAAGCCGGTACGCAGCGCCTCGGCGGCGGCACGGCGACCTTCGATAAACTCGCCCTTGGGAACCTGGACAGCATCGCGGTTGCGATCGCGCTGCGGACGTGCGGCCTGGGTACGATCGCGCTGGCCCTTGGGAGCGGCAGCGCGGTCGTTGCGGCGACCCGGACGCGAGCCAGAAGCAGCCTGCTTGCCTCCACGCGGCACACGCTTGCGATTGTCGGCCATAAAGCGACCTCCTAAATACAACTATCAAACGAAACAAATAGACCGACCGCCCGAGGTGCGGCAGATTGCCTTGAAAGAGGAGAGCATAGACCTTGAGGTCATGCCCGACGATTGAAAGGCAAGGTGCCGTGGCTCGGGCGGTCGGTACGGGTTTTCCAAGTGCCCGAGATTGCCGTGAAAGAGGAGCGACGCGTACTTGAGTACGCGAGCGACGGTTTGAACGGCAAGGTCGGGTGCTTGGGAAACCCGCGGGGATTAGAGACTCTTAATACGAGTGCCAGCAGCCGTATCCTCGATCGTCAGCCCGAAGTCCTTGAGCTGGTCGCGGATGGCGTCGGCCAGATCCCAGTTCTTGGCGGCGCGGGCTTCGGCGCGGGCCTCGAGAATCTTGGCAGCGGCCTCGTCCACGTCGTCGCCCGTGTAGGCGACCAGGCCGGCGGCAACGCCTAGCAGACCCAGCGGCAGCTCTACCTTGGGCTCGGGGAGCTCAACGCCAAACGTATCGAGCAGCTCGGCCAGCGTGTCGGCGGCGGCAAGCGCGGCGGCCTTGTCGGCAGCGTCGCCCGCCTGCTCCAGGTACTGGTTGCACTCGGTCACAAAGCCAAAGACGGCACCCATGGCACCAGCGGTGTTAAAGTCGTCGTCCATGCACTCCTTAAAGGTGGCACGGGTCTCGGCGGCCTTGGCGGCAAACGCCTCGGCGGCAGCCGCATCGGCATCGGCCGTCGCATGGTTCGCGGCCCAGCGCAGGTTCTCGACCGTACCGGCGATACGCGTGAGCGAGTTCTCGGCACCCTCCAGGCGCTCCCAAGAAAAGTCGAGCGGCGAGCGATAGCTCGTCTGCAGCATCAGCAGGCGCAGGGCGGCAGCGGAGTGCTGCTCGAGAACCTCGGCCAGCGTAAAGAAGTTGCCGAGCGACTTGGACATCTTCTCGCCATCTACCAGCAGCATGCCCGTGTGCATCCAAGTGTTGGAGAAGCCCTGGTGCCAGGCGCAGGTGGCCTGGGCGCACTCGTTCTCGTGATGCGGGAAGGCAAGGTCGGAGCCGCCGCCGTGGATGTCGATCGGAGTGCCCAGGTAGCGATGCACCATGGCGGCGCACTCGGTGTGCCAACCGGGACGGCCCTCGCCCCAGGGGCTCGGCCAGCTGGGCTCGCCGGGCTTAGCGGCCTTCCACAGGGCAAAGTCGAGTGGGTCGTTCTTGTCCTCGTTCTCCTCGATGCGCGCGCCAACCATAAGGTCGTCGATGTTGCGGCCCGAGACCTGACCATAGTTGGGATCGCTACGCACGGCAAAGTACACATCGCCGTTATCGGCTGCGTAAGCGTGGCCCTGCTCGATAAGCGTCTTGATCATGGCGATCATGGGGCCGATCTCCTTGGTGGCGCGGGGGCGCACATCGGGATCGAGTACGTTGGCGGCGCGCATGACGCCGATGAACTTATCGGAGAACTCCGTCGCGACCTCGGCAGCCGTACGGCCCTGCTCGTTGGCGCGCTTGATGATCTTGTCATCGACATCGGTGAGGTTCTGGGCGAACGTGACCTCGTAGCCGCTCGCGATGAGCCAGCGACGAATCACATCGAAGCTGATGAACGTGCGGGCATTGCCGATGTGGATGTTGTCGTAGACCGTGGGGCCGCACACGTACATGCGGACCTTGCCGGACTCGATCGGCTGGAACTCTTCCTTTTTATGGGTAGCGCTGTTGTAGATACGCATTCGTTACTCCTTAACGGTTTTCTGTAGCAGGCAGACGGCCCAGGCGCCGATTCCCTCGCCCTGGCCTTCCCAACCGAGCTTTTCGGTCGTAGTGGCGGCGACGCCCACGTTTTCGACGTCAACGCCCAGGGCATGGGCAAGGTTGGCGCGCATGGCATCGCGGTGCGGGGTGATCTTGGGTTGCTGACAGGCAATGGTGCAGTCGGCATCGACAAACTCAAAGCCCAGCTCACGCGCATAGTCCATCACGCGAGCAAGCAGCACCATCGAATCGGCACCCTCGTAGGCGGGATCGGTGTCGGGAAATAGCTTGCCGATGTCTCCCCCGCGGCAGGCGCCCAGAATGGCGTCGGCTAAGGCGTGCGCGAGCACATCGGCATCCGAGTGACCCAGCAGGCCGCGCTCGTAGGGAATGTCGACCCCGCCGATGATACATCGACGCCCCTCCACCAAACGGTGGACGTCGTAGCCGTGGCCAATGCGCAGGTTACTGAACATGGGGAAGGTCCTCTCCCTCGGCCATGCGACCGAGCAGAATCGCGGTTACGGGACGCAGGTCCTCGGGCACCGTCACCTTAAGGTTATCGCGCGGGCTCTGGACGCAGCGGACGCGCCCACCCATGCGCTCGACCAGCGACGAATCATCGGTACCGATAAAGCCCTCGGCAATCGCCGCGGCATGGGCGCGCTTCATAGCATCGACGCTAAAGATCTGCGGCGTCTGCGCGGCCCAATAGAGCTCACGCGGCGGCGTCTCGACGATATTATCGCCGTCAACGATCTTGAGCGTGTCAATCGCGGGCTGGCCGCACACGACACCGTCGAGAGCACGGTCGCTCACGAGCACGTCGATAGCGTGGTCGATGGCCTCGGTCGTAATGAGCGGACGAGCGCCATCGTGAATGGCGACGTATTCAAAGCCCGCCGGAACCGCATGCACGCCGGCACGGGTGGAATCCTGACGGGTATCGCCGGCATCGGCAAAGCTGATGGGCGTGTCATAGTCAAACGGGTCGATGGCCAGGCGGCGCATCTCGGCACGACGCTCGGCAGGGCAAACCACCACGATGTGGCCGACCTTGTCGCTACGATCGAACGCGCGGATGGACCAGCTCATAAGCGGACGGCCCGCTACATTGACGAGCTGCTTGCCACCGGGATTACCAAAGCGCTGGCCGCTGCCACCGGCAACGACCACGGCGCATACGGGCGCCATTATGCGTTCCCCTGTTTGGTGCCCTTCATGCGGTACAGGGAGTCCGCAAGAATGGCAGGGTTGTTAACGCCAAAGTCGCCCAGGCGCTCCGGATCCTCGCTGATGTCGTCCATGAGCTCCTGCAGCGAGCCGTACTCGTCGACGATCTTCTCGGCCACGCCGTCGCGCACGACGGACACGCGCGAAAGCGTGCGCAGGCCCAGCGGTGTCATGACGGAGTCCTCGTCCAGGTCGTCATAGCCCAGAACTGCCGCCACGTGCTGCGGGTCGGACAGGTCCTTAGGCGTCATGCGGCTCAGCTCGGCGCGGATCTTCTCGGCGTTTGCCTCGGAGGAATCGCTTGCGTAGTCGCGGATCATCAAGTCGTATTCGGTATCCATGCTGGAGCCCGCGAGCTGCTCGAGCTGCATCTGCACGAGCTTGCCCTGGTTACCCAGCTTGACGATGCAATCCTTAAGCTCGGTCTTTGCCTGTTGCATGATCTCGAAGCTCGAGAAAATACCGGTGATGTCGGCGAGCGTAACGTAGTCGTCGAGCTCAAGGGCCGTCAGGCGCAGCAAGGAGCGATCGAGCGACTGACGGGTGGTCTGAAGCGTGGCGACGAGCTGGTTGACCGAGCTCATGATGGTGGTGACGGGCTGGATCTCGTAGCTCTTGCCGTGAACGTACACGTTAACGACGGCACGGCGAGCCGAAACCGAGATCACGATGGCATCGGTGAGCACCGACATGCGAGCGGCAGTACGGTGACGCATGCCCGTCTCACTCGTGGCGAGCGAGGGATCGGGATTGAGGTGGAAGTTGGCGCGCAGGATCTGGGTGAGGTCGCCGTCGATGACGATGGCACCGTCCATCTTGGAGAGCTCGAACAGACGGTTCGAGGTGAACGAAATGTTGAGCGGGAAGCCGTCATTACCGGCAGCGAGCACGTTTTCGGTGTCGCCGACGCAGATAAGGGCGCCCAGGTGACCGGCGATGATCATGTCGAGGGCGGTGCGGATCGGCTGACCAGGTGCCGTCAGGCGGATGGCCTGTTCCATACGCTTTTGCAGCTCGTTCTTATCCAAGGCATCGCTCCCATCGTATACGCTCCATAAACGCTAAATAGTTTCTCACGGTTTGTCCCCGCGGCGCTTGTGAAATCCGATGCTTACAGAATGAGCGAACACAGCTGAGAGCCCAGCCCAAATGGGCTGCTTATGTGGTAGCATCGGTATTCACATGAATGAGGGAGTAGTCGCGTGACCGGATTCGCCTCCGGTGGCGCGGTAAGTCAACACACTGGCCGATGCGGCCTGGCTTGCCTTAATGAACGAGACTCGTGGCTGTGCGCGCAACGCGTACGCCACGGGTCTTTTTTGTTGCTCCCCTGCCAGAAGTACACGCGGGTTCGCCCGCAGAGAGGGAGCCAGACTATGGGACTCGCCGAGCTCGTGCTGCTCGCCGTTGGCCTTTCGATGGACGCCTTTGCCGTTTCCATCTGCAAGGGTCTCGGCATGAAAAAGATCAACCTTAAGGTCGCCGTAGTGCTCGGCCTGTTCTTTGGCGGCTTTCAGGCCGGCATGCCCGTAATCGGATGGGCGCTTGGCAGTCAGTTTATGGGCATCATCGGCCCCATCGACCACTGGATCGCCTTTATCCTTTTGGCCTTTATCGGCGGCAAAATGCTGTGGGAGGCCTTTACCGAGGACGAGGATGAAGGCGACGGCAAGGATGCCGAAAAGATTGACCTGGGCGAGTACCTGATCCTCGCCATTGCCACCTCAATCGACGCCCTAGCCGTGGGCATCTCGTTTGCGGCACTCTCGGTCGACATCGTGCCCGCTGTATCGCTTATCGGCATCACAACGTTTATCTTCTCCGTCGCCGGCGTGGCGATCGGCCACACCTTTGGCGCGCGCTACGAAAAACCCGCCACCATCGTGGGTGGCGTCGTGCTCATCCTCATTGGGCTTAAGATTTTGCTTGAGCATCTGGGGATTCTCGCGATATAAAAAACGCCTCTCATAAGCTCAACGTCAACATAGAGGCCTCATGCAGAGTTTTGCATGAGGCCTTTTCATGCAGACTTTTGCATGTCATACTGATATGCAAAAGTCTGCACGTTAGGAGATCGCCGTGGATACCCTTCCCATCACCACACCACGCCAAGCTGGCGTCTACGTGCGCCGGGCACGCGAGGCGCAAGGGATCACCCGTGCCGTCCTCGCTAAAAAGGCCGGTGTTTCGGAGCGCCTGCTCGCATCGCTCGAGCTGGGAGATGCCACGGGTATTCGGCTCGACAAGTTGCTGACCGTCTTTAACGCACTCGGCATAGGTCTCTTCGCGCAAAGCGATAACGACTCCATCGCATCGCCCTCCGAACATCCGACGACGATAGTGAACCTCCCTATCGCGAACTCGAATACCCTGCCAAAGCCAAGCGTAGGCAGACGACCCACTCGACAAGGAACGCCATCTTCCTATGGTGCCTTGCTGGCCCAAATCGCAGCCGAGCAAGGCCTTTCCGGCACTTCAAACCTCTCCTTTGGCTGCAAGGTTGTGAAATAAATGGCAGAGATGGAACTCGCGACCCTCATTTGTGGCGAAATCGCCGGCACTCTCCGGCAAGACGAGCATGGACTCTGCAGCTTTGCATACGCCCCAACCTATCGCGGAGCACCGTTATCGCTAACAATGCCGCTTTCCAATCGCACGTATGGCCATAACATCGTCCGCCCGTTCCTATTTGGCCTTTTGCCCGACAGTCAAGAGCAGCGTCGCGCTATTGCCACCGATCATGATGTTGCATCCAACAACCCCGTCGCCCTCTTGTGCCATATCGGTCTTGACTGCGCGGGGGCCGTTCAGTTTTGTCAAGCCGATCAATTAGACGCCGCCCGCGGCAGGGTCTCGGCATACCGCCCGCTTACCAATTCTCAAATCGCTCACAAGCTCAAAGCAATTCGCGATGACGAAAGAGAGACATGGATGGGCTCCAACGAAAGCTGGTCCCTGGGCGGCAATCAAGGCAAATTTGCACTAGCTTGGCATGATGGCCAATGGTGCGAATGTCTAGGGTCATCCCCCACTACCCATATCTTCAAAAATGGTGTCGCTGGGTTCAAACATCAGGCCTTAAACGAATTCGTCTGCATGAAAACGGCTCGGCGTGTTGGCATTCCAACTGCCAACGCCTCCTATTGCACATTTGAAGACGAAGCCGCGCTCGTCGTTGAACGGTACGACAGAATGGTCAATAGCAGCGGAAATATCGAAAGGCTGCATCAGGAGGACTTTTGCCAGGCGCTCGGTGTATTGCCAAGCCAGAAATACACCGCCGACGGAGGACCAACTACACGAGACATCCAAGAACGACTGATTAACACAGTCCCCCACCACATGAATCTTGTGCTTTTTACCTATATGTTGTTCTATAACGCCATTATCGGAGCGCCTGACGCACACGCTAAAAACTACTCGCTCATCCTTGGCAAAGGCACAAACGCGGCGCTCGCACCCATGTACGATGCCGCATCGGGCTTAGCATACGAACGTATGCGGCGAAAAGCGCGCCTCGCCATGAGCGTTGGCGGCGAGAACCGTGTGGGGCGCATCGGACCCAACGCAATTCGCCGATACCACGGTATGGGCGACCCCGCGCTGGAGGCGGCGCTCACCGATGCCGGGCTATCCGAGAAGTTTTGCTTTGCGACCATGATGGACCTCGCCTACGAGGTACCCATTTGCATGGAAGAGGTCATGGACGAATACGCCGACCTGCCCGGCATGGCGGACCTGCGCGAGCATATGCTCGGCCCCGTCCGCGAAAACTGCCAGCGCACCCTCGACCTCATCAAGGCGGATATGGGCTAGACGCCCGCAATTTCCCATTTCCCAAAAGAAGAGAGGGGGCACCTGTCGCAAAGACCGGGTGCCCCCTCTCGTAATGTCATTTGCAATCCGCTAGCACGTGGCTCGGACTGCCGTTAGCGCAACCTTTACGCAGCGAGGCGCTTGAGGACGTCGATGAGCAGCTCGTAGAAGCGCTCGGCAGAAGCGAGCTCCATGCTCTCGTCCGGGGTGTGGACATCGGAGAGCGTCGGGCCCACGGCGATGGCATCCAGGCCGTGCAGGGCCTCGGCAAACAGACCGCACTCAAGGCCGGCGTGAATGGACTCGATTCGTAGCTCGGAGCCAAAGAGCTCGCGATAGCTCTCGACAAAGATGTCGCGGACCGGCGAATGCTCGGCATAGCTCCAGCCGGGATACTCGAACTCAAACTTGGCGTCGAATCCCAGGACATCGGCCAGCGTCTGCAGGCGGTCCTTGAACTCGTTCTGCAGCGAGGTGATCGAGGAGCGCGGGGACAGCATGATCTTGACCTGGTCGTCAGAGGTGGCAACCACGCCGATGTTGGAGGAAACCTCGACGGAGCCGTCGGTGGCGACGTTGCGGCGGATCACACCGTTGGGGGCAAGACGCAGAGCGCGAATAAGGGCAAGTGCGGACTTCTCGTCCATGGCCTCGACCTCAGTGTTGTCGGCAATCTCAACCGTGCAGGTAAAGCCGGGGTCGAAGACCTCGAGCTCGGCAGTAACGTCGGCGATGATGCCCTTTGCGATCTGGGCCGCGGCCTCGGCGGCAGCGTGGTCGGCGTAGACCAGAACAGCCTTGCACTCACGGTTGATGGCGTTGTCCTTGGTGCCGCCGTTAAAGCTAACGATGGCGGGCTCGCCGGCAACCATCAGGCGGTCGATGATGCGGGCCATGATGAGGTTGCCGTTGCCGCGCTCCAGGTTGATATCGCTGCCGGAGTGGCCGCCCAGCAGGCCGGAGATGTCGAGCGTGAGGGTGCTACCGGTCTTGTGCTCGCGCACGATGGGGCAGGTGTAGGTAACGACGACACCGCCGGCGCAGCTGACGGTAGCAACGCCCTCTTCCTCGGAGTCAAGGTTAATCATGGTGCGGGCGCTAATCTGGGACTTGTCGAGCGTCTCGGCGCCGACCAGGCCAGTCTCCTCGTCGGTGGTGAATACGCACTCGAGGGCGGGGTGAACGATCGAATCGTCATCGAGAACAGTGAGCATCAGAGCGACGGCAATACCGTTGTCGGCGCCCAGAGTGGTGCCGTTAGCGGTGAGGACGCCGTCCTTGACGACCAGGTCGATACCATCAGTCGTAAAGTCGTGCTCAACGGAGCCCAGCTTGTCGCACACCATGTCGATGTGGCCCTGCAGCATCACGGTCGGGGCATTCTCGGCACCGGCAGATGCGGGCTTGCGAATGATAACGTTGTAGACCTCGTCCTGATACACATCGAGACCGCGCTCCTTGGCAAACGCGACCAGGAAATCGCTGATGCCCTTCTCGTTGCCAGACCCACGGGGGATCGCGCTGACCTCCTCAAAGAAATGGAACAGCTGGGCGGGCTCGTAGCCGGTAATCTTGTAGTCCATGGTGCCTCCTTGGCGCAACTGGTTAGACAGTAAGACATGCGACTTGTATATTCCCAGACTTTGCGTGCATAAACCAGTCGAAAACGCCGAGCGCCCTCGCATCATCGGCTAACGGCGAGGAAACGCCACTTTATCAAGATAAAGCATGTTAGACGGGCCGTGCCGAAGGGACGTTGGACCCTTCAACCAACTTCAACGCCTGTTGAACATTAATGCATACACCATTGGTATGTTTGATGAGATTTTTGTCCTCTGTCACGACGTAATCGGCATCAATGCGATTGGCGACGCCCAGCATCAGGTCGTCCTCAAAGTCGTTGTGATGATACTTGAACACAAAGGAGTCGAAGACCTCGTCTGCACCGACCGAGGCAATAATCGACTTTTGCCGAATCAGGCGAACGCACGCCCACGCTGTCTCGTCGGCACCGGCGATGGCTTCGGGAGTGAGAGCCCCCTCACGGCGGGCGTCGGCCTTCATCGTCCTTCCCAGAATGTAATAGACGTCTTTGACAGACAGGGAGGACGAGAAGAGGACGATATCCTCCGCTTCCGCCGCGCGAGAAAGGAGCTCGACTATCGGCCTGGTCGCATTCGTACGAGCGAGAAAGTAATCTAGCCAGACGTTCGTGTCGATCAACAGCTTGAGCACACGTTTCGTTCCGACGCCGCTCATAATTCGATCCAATCGCTGAATCTCTCGATCATCATTTGATCGTATAACTCGTCGTAATCAAAGGCTTCATCGGGGCTCGGCCTCTGAATCGAGAACCGCTCATAAAAATTCGAAATTAACGCAGCCCCTTCCGAGACGCGGGACGAACTCGCCTTCGATCGTATGTCGTCAGGCAGGACTTCGTCATCATTCTTTTTTGCGACGGGCATATGACCGTTCTCGGTCAAGTACTGCCACAGCTCCCTCACAGCTTGTGACGGCGTCATGCCAATATGAGTCAGTACGGCGTCTCCTGCCTCTTTGAGCTGGCGATCTATACGCACGTTCATCTGAACTGGCCGCGTGTCGAGTATTGATGTAGGCATATCAACTCCTTTGCTATACTGAATCTCAATTTTAGTATAGCACGGCAGATTGAAGCACATTTCAATAGAAACGGGGGCGCCTCCTTATCGGAAACGCCCCCGTTATACAAGGTATGTTTAATCCCTACAGCGCGCCGGAACCGGCTTGCATCATGCCGCCGGGGCCCGAGGTCACGCCGCCGCTCACGGGCGCGGCGTTGCCGGTGTGCGGTGCCGCCGGAGCGGTATCGCCACCGAGCGTGCCCGCCGGACGCGGTGCCGGGATCTCGCCCGTGCCATGGCTAAAGACAAACTTGCCATCGGCCACGTCGCACAGGACGGTATCGCCCTCGCCCCACTCGCCGGCCAGAAGCTCCTCGGACAGCGGGTCCTCGATGAGCTTTTGAATAGCACGGCGCAGCGGACGCGCACCGTTGGTGAGGTCGGTACCCTCGGCCACGATCTTGTCATAGGCCGCATCGGTGAGCTTGATGTTCATACCGTTGGCAATCAAACGCTGACGCAGATCGTCCACCAGCAGGTGCGCGATCTTGGTGAGATTCTCGCCCGAGAGCTTCTGGAACACCACAATGTCGTCGATACGGTTGAGCAGCTCAGGGCGGAACAGGCGCTTGAGCTCGCCCATCGCGCGGCCGCGGATCTCACTCGAGGTGAGGCCCTGCTCGCCGGTGGTGCCAAAGCCAACGCTTGCATCCTGCGCAATCTCGCGGGCGCCCACGTTAGACGTCATGATGATCACGGTGTTGCGGAAGTCGACCGTCTTGCCCTGGCTATCGGTCAGACGACCCTCCTCCAGCACCTGCAGCAAGATGTTGAAGATATCGGGGTGCGCCTTCTCGATCTCGTCGAACAGCACGACCGAGTACGGATGGCGACGAACGGCCTTGGTGAGCTGGCCACCCTCGTCGTGACCGACGTAACCCGGAGGGCTACCGATGAGCTTGGAGACCTCGAACTCGCTACCGAACTCGGACATGTCGAAGCTGATGAGCGCATCCTTGTTGCCAAAGAGGTACTCGGCGAGCGTCTTGGCGAGCTCGGTCTTGCCCGTGCCGGTGGGACCCAGGAAGATAAAGCTGCCGCCGGGGCGACGCGGATCCTTGAGCGGCGAGCGGCTGCGGCGCACGGCCTTGGCAACTGCCTCGACAGCCTCATCCTGACCGATGATGCGCGTCTTGAGCACACTTTCGGCTTGCAGCAGGCGACGGCTCTCGCTCTCGGTAAGCGAAGACACCGGCACGCCCGAAGTCACGGACACGATGTCGGCGATCTGGGAGACATCGATGGTGAGCGGGCTGGCGTCGAGCTCGGCGGTCCAGGCGGCCTTGGCCTCGGCGAGCTCAATCTCGGCGGCCTTCTGCTGCTCAGTGATCTCGGCGGCCTTGTTCATGTCGTCGCTCTCGGTGGCCTCCTGCGCGGCGGCCTTAAGCTCCTCCACGCGATGCTCGGCCTCACGCACCGGCTCGGGCGCGCGATTCGCGGCGATGCGAGCGCGGGCACCGGCCTCGTCAATGAGGTCGATAGCCTTATCGGGCAGGAAGCGATCCTGGATGTAGCGGTTGGAAAGGTTCGCGGCGGCCTCGATAGCACCCTGCGTATAGCGCACATGGTGGTGCTCCTCGTAGCGCGGCTTGAGCGCGGTCAGGATCTTGACCGTGTCCTCGACGCTCGGCTCCTCGACATCGATGGTCTGGAAGCGACGCTCGAAGGCCGGGTCCTTGGTGAGGTACTTGCGGAATTCCTCGGCCGTGGTGGCGCCGATAATCTGGAAGGCACCGCGCGCGAGCACGGGCTTGAGCATGGAGCTCGCGTCGATGGAGCCCTCGGCAGAACCGGCACCGATGATAGTGTGCATCTCGTCGATAAACAGGATGACGTCGTCGGCTTCGGTGGCCTCCTGGATCACGTTCTTGAGGCGCTCCTCAAACTCGCCGCGATACTTGGCGCCCGCAACGAGGCCCGGCAGGTCGAGCGTCCAGATATTCTGGTTCATGAGGTTCTCGGGCACGTTGCCGGCTGCAATCTGCTGAGCCAGGCCCTCGACGATGGCCGTCTTGCCCACGCCGGGGTCGCCCAGAATGAGCGGGTTGTTCTTGGTGCGGCGCGAAAGAATTTCCATCATACGCTGGACTTCCTTTTCGCGACCGATTACAGGGTCGAGCTCGCCGTCGCGCGCCTTCTGCGTGAGGTTGGTCGCGAACTGCTTAAGCGTATCGGTGCCACTCCCCTTTTGCTGAGAGGCATCCGAGCCGCTAAAGAACGGCAGGCCCGCACCGGGACGACCGGCACCGGCGCCGGCGAGCGGACGCTTCTTGTCCTGGTCCTTGGCGGTGAGTTTCTCGATAGCCTTTTTGATGGAGGCGGACGACACACCCAGGCGCATGAGGATGTCCATGGCCATGCCGTTGCCCTCTTCGACGATGCCGATCAGCAAGTGCTCGGTCGACACGTAGGTCTGGTTGTTCTCACGCGCCACGCGGAACGAACGCTCCATCACGCTAATGACGAGCGGCGTAAAGGCGAGCTTGGCCGCCTCGGTCTCCTCACTGGGCTCGGGAACCGTGGTCTGGACCTCTTTGAGAGTATCCATGATGTCATCGTAGGAGATGTCGAGCGAACGCAGCGCCTCGGCGGCAATGCCCTCGTCCTCCTTGGCAAGCGCGAGCAGCAGGTGCTCGGTGCCCACCTTATTTGAATGAAGATCGAGCGCCTCCTGTTTGGCCATCGACATGACCTTGCGCGCTCGATCGGTAAATCTATCTAACATGCTCGTTTCCTTACATGAGTTCATCGAAATCAAAACGCCCGCCCGTCGGCGGCGCTTTTGTCTCTTTACCCACAGGTTGTCTATGTTAACAGCTGGAGGAATATCTATAAACCCGGCTCACATGAATGCAGGTTATGACCGCATCGCGGGACTCACCGCGCGATGCGCGACAGGCGCCCCGCAAGAGAAACCCTAGGCGTCTTTCACCACGTCGGGACTCGTCGCACGCGATGCGCGATAGGCATCGGCCTCCTTGGAGACGCGTTCGAGCAGCTCGAATGTATCGACGCCCTCGACTTGCGCGACCGTTTCCACCGTCTGCATGGCGACCGCCCTCAGGTACGCGCACGCGCTGTCCCCCAGCTGCTCGAGGTCTATCTCCTCGCCGCCCTCCCGGGCAAAGCCGACCGCCATCACAAAGCCCATGATGCCCGAGACCAGAAAGCCCACCGCAAAGCTCGAATCTGCCTTGAGCTCTTCTCCGTCGGGGTGGACGATCTCTCTCACGCGGTCGATGATGATCGTATGGATGCCCTGCACGACCTGCTCGGCGGCACCCGCCCTCATGGTGATGACGATGCGCCGCAGCAGGCAGCGGACGTCGCGCCGGTCGAACGCCGAAAGGTCGCCCTCGCTCGAAAAATGCCAGAGGACATCGGTGATGAGCTCGTTATCCTGCAGCAGCTGGGCTATGGCGATGGCGACGAGTTCATCGAAATCGTGAAAATAGTAGTAAAACGTTCCGCGATTGCACTGGGCGGCGCGGGTCACCTCGCCAACCGACAGCTCGAAGATGCTGTTGTTCTCGATGAGCTCCCAAAACGCCTCGATGATACGGGTGCGTGCATCGGGCGCATCGGCGTCCTTACGCGGTCTCGCCATGCGCCTCACCGCACCCCTGCGCCTTGGCGTTCATGATGAGCATCTGAAGACGGTTCTCCACGTTGGCGAAGCTCACGTCGGGATCGTAGTCGAGCGGCAGGAACTGCGCCGTGGGATACTGCTCCTTGAGCGCATGGATGAGCCCGCGCCCCACGACATGGTTGGGCAGACACCCGAACGGCTGCAGGATCACGAAGTTGCGGCAGCCGCGCTTGGCGTGCTCGAGGATCTCCGCCGGAATCAGCACGCCCTCGCCCGCATCGAACGTATGGTGCAGGATCTTATCGCTCGCGCGCACGAGCTCGGGCATGCGCGTCGGCGGCTCGTAGAGCGGGCTCGCCGCGCCCAGGCGGTCGCAACGGTCGTGCGCGAGCTCGAACAGGTTGTCCGCCGTGGCGTACCAGGCCTTTTCGGGCAGCGACAGGTCGACGTGGAACTCGCGCGACTGCGCATGCTTGTAGAAATAGGTCTTGCGGATCACGTCGGTCATGCGCGCCTCGATGACCTCGAGCCCGTTGTCCTCGAGGTAGCGCTCGATCTCGTGGTTGGCGCCGAGATGGAAATTGAGCAGGTACTCGCCCACGATGAGAACGGTCGGATGCGGGTTCGAGCGGTCGTACGGAACGGCGTCCATGATCGCAAGCGCGCGTTTGAAGCCCGTCGCCTGGCCTCTCAGCCCGGAGCGCTCCATGCCCTCGATAACCTCATCGAGCGCGCGGTCGAACGCAGCGTCCGCCGCGCCCTTCTCGAGCTCGTAGGGACGGATGCGCCTAAGCATGGCCTCGAGGGCATCGATCATGGGGAGACCGTAGGCGATCTGGATGCTCGGGCCAAGGCCGAGCTTGAAGCCCGGATGCGCATTGTGGGCATCGACGTCGTCGTTGGTGAGCACCGGGACATAGTCGTATCCCGCGTCGTCGAGCGCGCGGCGCAGCAGGGGCATGTAGTGCGTCAGGCGGCAGTCGCCGATATACTTGCCAGTCACCACGGCGACGTCGTGCGGGTCGTACTTACCGCTCTCGAGTGCCGCGAGCGCCTCGCCGATCACGATTTGCGCGGGGAAGCAGATGTCGTTGTGCACATAGCGTTTGCCCAGGCGGATGGCATCCTCGCGCCCGATATCAAGGGCCTCGGCGCGCACGCCCTGATTGCGCATCGCCGCGGTCATGAGCCTGCAGAACGCATGGGAGGTGTTGGGGACCAGCGCGATCTTGTCGTGCCGGTCGCGCTTGGTGTACTTGACCTTATACGGGTCGTCGAGCGGATGGACCGCGTGCACCCGGGCGCCCTCGGCACGCTCCTCCGCGCGACGACGGTTGACCGACTCGATAAACGAACGCACGCGAATGCCCATGGGACCGGCGACGTCGCTCTCATCGAGCTTGATCATCATCGGAACCTTGGAGCCCATCTCGCCCATCATGCGCGCGATCTCGTCGGTGAGATACGCATCGTGGCCGCAGCCGAAGCTGCCCATCTGCACGAGCTCGAGCTCGGGCGTCGATGCGACGATGACCGCGCACGACAGCATGCGCGCATGGTAGTTGTTCACGATGTCGATGCGGCTGTTGGAAAGATCGACGTTGCAGACCCCCGGCACCGCATCGGGCGTCAGCACGGGGATGCCGCGCTCAGAGAAGAGCTTGGGCAGCCCGTGGTTGACCAGCGGGTCGTTGTGGTACGGGCGCGAAGCGATCACCACCGCGTAGCCGCCGTCCTCGCGCACGTTCTCGAGCACCTGCCTGCCGCGCAGCTGCAGCTGGTTCTCAAACGTCTGCTGCGCGCGGTCCGCCTGCTCGGTCGCCTTGGCAACCAGGTCGGCATCGATATCGAAGGTCTCCTTGCACCACGCCTTGAGCTGGCGGTTTCGGTCGCCCTCGTCGTACCAGTGGAACAGCGGCGTATCGAACGGAACGCCGAAACGCTCCTCCGGGTTATCGGAATTGCGCATCACGTAGGGGTATCCCTTTACGACGGCGCACATCCACTCGCTGGTAGAGGCGGTGTTTTCGGTGGGCACCGTCGTGATGATGGGCATGAAGATGCGGTCGACGCCGGCGTCGACGAGATTGCGGATGTGCCCGTGGACGAGCTTGGCCGGGAAGCACACGGTGTCGGATGTGACGTGCGCCAGACCGCGCTCGTACATCGCCTTGGTGCTGCGTCCCGAGACGCGCACCTTAAAGCCGAGCGTGCTGAAGAACGTCGACCAGAACGGCATGGTGTCCCAGAACTCGAGCACACGGGGAATGCCGATCGTGACATCGCGCCCCCCGCAGACGGGAACCGTGGGGTACGACTCGAACAGCAGCTTCTCGCGGTCGACAAAGAGATTGGGGGCAGCCGCGGTCCGGTCGCGCCCCGTGCCGGGTGCCTGTGCCTCGCAAGCACCCTGCGGACGCAGCTCCTCCGCCGCGGGAACCTCGCGCACGAGCTCATCCCATGAGATGGCGCCGCCGCGCGGGCAGCGATTGCCCGTGACGTAAAGCGAGCCGTCGCCAAATGCCACGACCGCGCGCTGGCAGCGGTTGTTGCACCGACGGCAGGTAACGCCGCCGAACTCGCGATGCTCGAAGCGCTCCACGGCATCGAGCCCGATAAACGACGTGCCGGCGTCGCCCTTGCGGCATTCCTCGCGCGCGAGCAGGGCGATACCGATAGCGCCCATCAGCCCCGGGTGGGGCGCACGCGTGACGGGTTTGCCCAGATACTGCTCGAATGCGCGCAGCACCGCGTCGTTTCGGAACGTGCCGCCCTGGACGACGACTTTGTCGCCCAGACGGTTGAGATTTGAAACGCGAATGACCTTGGTGAACACGTTCTCGATAATCGAACGGCAGAGACCGGCCATGATGTCGCCCGGACCCTTACCGCGCCGCTGCTCGGAAACGACGCTGCTGTTCATGAACACCGTGCAACGGCTGCCGAGAACGGCGGGGGCTTTGGACGAAAATGCCTCGGTCGCGATATCCTCAACGGCTATTCCGAGGTTTTTGGCAAAACCCTCGAGGAACGAGCCGCAGCCCGCAGAGCACGCCTCGTTGACGACGATATCGGTCAGCACGCCGTGGTTGAGCCAGATGGCCTTCATATCCTGTCCGCCGATGTCGAGCACGAAGGTCGCATCGGGAACGCATGCGCACGCGGCGCGGGCGTGCGCGACCGTCTCGACCGTATGGTAGTCGGCGTGGAACGCGCGCGCGAAAAGCTCCTCGCCGTATCCCGTGGTGCCCACGGCATCGATCGCAAGCGTGACTCCCGCTGTCTCCCAGCGGTTCTTCAAGCTGACAAGACCCTGTTGGGCGACGTCGAGCGGTCTGCCGTTATTAGACGCGTAGAACGAATCGACAAGCTCACCCGCCTCATCGACCAGGGCGAACTTGGTCGTCGTGCTCCCCGAATCGATACCGAGCGCCACACGCACCGTCTCTCCGGGCGCATACGCATCCGGACCCTTTGCCGGCGTCTCTTTGCCATGGCGTGCCGTAAAATCCGCCTGCTCGGCAGGTGTGGCAAAAAAGGGCTGGGCAAGACGTCCCTCCCCGCTTGCGGGCGCGACCGTCTCGAGCTTATCCAGCCGGACAAAAGCGTCGGGAAGGTCGATCGGTTGGGACGATGCGAACATGTCGGTCAGCGACAGGGCGGCACCGCGCGCGACCATGATCTGCGGATCGCGCGGGACGATAACCTGATCGTCAGATAGATTCAGTTGCTCCCGGAACACGCGGACCAGCGTGGGGTTGTAGGCGAGCGTACCGCCCTCGAAGATTACCGGCGGCTCGATGTCGATACCCTGGGCCAGACCGCCGATCGTTTGGCGGGCGACCGCGTGAAGCGCCGAAAGCGCCAGGTCGGTGGTAGGAATGCCCTCGTTGAGCAGCGGCTGGATATCGGTCTTTGCGTACACGCCGCAGCGGCCCGAGACCTCGTGGACGGTCGTTCCCCGGCTTGCGAGCTGCTCGAACTCGCCCGATTCGGTGCCGACCCCCATGAGCTTTGCCATCTCGTCGATAAATGCACCGGTACCGCCTGCGCACGAGCCGTTCATGCGCATGTCGGCAACCTCGATGTCTCCCTTATCGTTGGTGCGGAAGAAGATCATCTTGGCGTCTTGGCCGCCCAGCTCGATGGCGCAGCGCGTCTGCGGATAGAACCTGCTGATCGCGAGCGCGTTGGCGACCACCTCCTGAACCTGTCTCTTATACACATCTCCGAGCCCACGAGACCGGAGCCTATC
>URZN01000002.1 GCA_900552345.1 uncultured Collinsella sp.
GCAATGCCTTTTTGTTTGGCTGCGTGGTTCCGGATATCTTCGTGGGCTATATGGTTCCCGGCATTGCCGATCCCATCCCGTACCGCATTACGCACTTTGCCAAGCCTGAGCCCATCCCTAAGCCGCGCGAGCATGAGTTTTGGGACACCTATGTGGCGCCGTTGCTTAAAGGCGCACCCGCGGGCGAACCCGCTGAGGCTACCTCGATTGTCGAGGAACGCGAGCGGCTGAACCGCGTGCACTATCCCCAGCGCTACAAGGATGCCGAGCCGGTTGTCGGTCCCGGCGCCTGTGAGTTCTCGCTTGCGTCCGAAGATGTGGCGCAGTCGTTGCTCGATTTGACACTGGGCGTCTGGTCGCATCTGGTGGCCGATACCGTATGGAACACGCGCGTGAATCAGTACCTGGAGGCGCACGGCGGCAAGCCGTGTGAGGAGTTCCGCATTAAAAAGCAAGGCGACTTTGACTGGTTTGGCAAGACGCTGGGCATTGTCTCCATCCCGCGCGCGACCGATCGCCTGTATACCGCTGCGACGCGTTTTGGGCAGTATCCCATCCATAAGGAGTATGTGCTCAAGACCATCGGCGTCATGCACGAGATTGTACGCGAGAACCCTGGCGAGCCCGATCATCCGCCGTATCGCTTGCTAACCGAGGAGTTTTTCGATGCAACGTTTACCGAGGTCATCGAGCTGACCGAGACAGGCTTTGCGACTCGCGTTGCCGCTTCTGACGTCCCCGCAGTCCCCCTGATCGCTAGCTGCTAGCCGGCCGGCTTAACGGTGAACAGTTCATCCCAATTGACCAACAGCTCCCGTCGCAGGGCATCTTCGGTGGTGCGTTCCTGATCGGTCTTTGGGATGTAGGGGAGCCCCGCCTTTTTATGAATGAGCTCGGCGATGCTATCAAAACTCTTCTTGTCCTTGATTTGCTCATAGGTTATCTGGATAACGTCATAGCCCATGCTTGTGAGGGCGGTGGTGCGCTCGGCATCGGAGAGGCTTGCGGCTTCGCTGTCATGGGCGGAGCGGCCTTGGCATTCCAGAATGACGCCCATGCTGTCGGTGACACTTTCGATGAGGATATCGGCGTAGCAGCAGGTTTTGTCATACAGTGAGCGCGCGACATCGCTGAGTGGGATGCGCACGTTGTTTGCGATGTCGATGCCCATGCCGCCCTCGTCGCGGGGGAGCGAGACAAGCATGGAGGTCTGTACTTCGAAGGGCGAGCCGGTCTGCCCTGTCATGTGCTCGGCCGCCCAGCGCAGTTGTTTAACGCCGCGCAGGCCTGCGGCTTGCTTGGCGAACGTGGCGATATCCGTTGCGGTAAGAAGCGGCGTGCGCTTCCACAGGTTAGTGCCATTGCCCTTGGTGTCGACAACGCGTTTCCAACCACAGTCGGGCGGAATGAGCATAAGCGAAATAGCTTCATCGAGTTGTTGTTGCGTTCGCTCGCAGGGCTTAAACACTGCAAAGGAGCCGCACATCTCGTAGCAAGCCATGAGTAACTGGTTGCGTGAAACCTGCGTAGCAAGGTTGAGCAGCGTAAACTCGGGCGACGTGACATCAAATCCATGCTCAGTCTGCCTAAACGACCCCGGAGGCGGCTCTTGGGTTAGCAGACGGCTATGAAATAGCTTTCCGTTCGCGCGCTGTTTTCTTTCGCTCATGAATCTCCAAACTGGTGTGCCGAGCAAGTCTTTAAATACTGGCTGTTTTGAGTAATGCACCAAGCGATGGTCATGGTCAGGCGGCAGGATTGCCGGATAGAGTCCCAGTATCTGGGGCGGGATGCGATAGTACTGAAAAGCCGTGGGTCCGCAGGCAAGAAATGACATAGCGATCCGATCGTTTGAGCGTAGTTTGGGCTAGAAAAGCTATCGGTTTCGGAAGTGCGGGGAAAAAGACAAACAGGTCAACCACAAGCAGTATTTAAGCCAACTTTATCAGGGGTTTTGTTGAAATAAAAGGGCTTGTGCTCGGAGACAAGCAATTTTTCCCCGCACTTCCGAAAACGCGATTGATTTGGACCTTGCTAAAACGATTTATCAGCTCTGCGTGAGGTGTGGTCTTGCCACCGGGCGAACACTTTTAGCGCTTGGGACTTTATTTATTGGGCCTCGAAGGGTGGATTTCGCGCTTTTAGTAAAGAAATGAGTGCGTGTTTTGCCGTGCGCCGGCATTGACGCAAAGAAAAGGGTCCGGAAGGCGAAGCCTTCCGGACCCTTTGCAATGCAAATCTGCTTGCAAGTGCGATTTAGCGCACCTGAGCGACGTAAGCGACGTTGGTCGAGGAGACCTTGTCCTCGAGCTGGACGCTCATACGGGGATCGCCGGCGGTAGCGACGGTCAAATCGCCAGTCTTGACGTAGCCGAGCTCCTTAGCGGTCTCGATCGCCTTGACGATCGTGCCGTTGACGGTGCCCTGGGTAATCTCTGCCTGGTGCGGGATAACGCCCCAGTACATGATCATCTGCTGGACGGCCCACTCGTGGCGGGAGAACGCGCAGATCGGCATGTTGGGACGGAAGTGCGAGATCAGGCGAGCAGTACGACCAGTGGTCGTCGGCACGGTGATGCACTTGGCGCCAACGGTGGTGGCCATGTTCACAGCGGACATACCTACAACGTTGTTGACAACGCGGGTGCCGTGAGCATCGGCCGGAACCTCGAGCGGAGCGTGAGCCGGGAGGTACTTCTCGGTCTCGAGAGCAATGCTGGCCTGCATCTTGACGGCCTCGACCGGGTACTTACCGGCAGCGGACTCGCCGGAAAGCATAACGGCGTCGGTGCCGTCGTAAATGGCGTTAGCAACGTCGGCAACCTCGGCGCGCGTCGGGCGCGGGTTCTGCTGCATGGAGTCGAGCATCTGCGTAGCGGTGATAACGGGCTTGTAGGCCGCGTTGCACTTAGCGATGATCTCCTTCTGGATGTGCGGAACGAGCTCGGGCTTGATCTCGATGCCCAGGTCGCCACGGGCGACCATGATGCCGTCGGAAGCCTCGAGAATCTCGTCGAAGTTCTCGACGCCCAGGGCGCACTCGATCTTCGGGAAGATCGTCACGTGCTCGCCACCGTTCTCGCGGCAAAGCTTGCGGATGCCGCGGACGGACTCGCCGTCACGGATGAAGGAAGCGGCGATGTAGTCGATGTTCTCGGTCAGGCCAAAGAGGATGTCCTGACGATCGCGCTCGGTGATGGCGGGCAGAGAGATGTTGACGTTGGGCATGTTGACGCCCTTGCGCTCGCCGATCAGGCCGTCGTTCTTGACGACGCAGGTCATGTCCTGGCCGTCGACGGACTCGACCTCGAGGGCAACCAGGCCGTCATCGATCAGGATGAGGGAGCCCTTCTCGACCTCGGAGGGCAGAGCCAGGTAGTCGAGGGAGATGTGCTCGGCGGTGCCATGGAAATCCTCGGACGTGGGCTGAGCGGTGACGACGATCTTGTCGCCGGTCTTGACGGCAACCTTCTTGCCGTCGACCAAAAGGCCGGTGCGGACCTCGGGGCCCTTGGTGTCGAGCAGGATGCCGACGGGCATACCGAGCTCCTTGGAAATACGACGGACGCGCTCGATGCGACCGTGGTGCTCGTCGTAGGATCCGTGCGAGAAGTTAAAACGGGCGACGTTCATGCCCGCCTTGATCATCTCGCGGATGGTCTCGTCGCTATCGCAGGCGGGACCCATGGTGCATACAATCTTGGTGCGCTTGTACATTCAGACCTCCATCTGACATCGTCTTGCGCTGATAGATAAACCATAAGAAATAAAACTGAGATGATTATAACGAAATGCCGACCGAATACCCCAAAAAATCGACCGCATGCCGAATTAGAAGTTCATTTTTGCGAAAAAACGGTATATGCAAAAACTTTACCAACCGTTCTAACCGCTGCTATCTGGGCGATATTTCAGTTTGACGATGCGCCGAAGAAAAAACGTTTTACCAATCTTGAGCATCACACTGTCTGCACCGTTGCGCCTGTGCCGTGTTTCCAGATGGAATGTTTTGGCTAGACGCGTCGCTTTGGGGTACCATAGCTCCACTATCAACTGCCGCTCAGCACGGCAGCCTTGATGAGCCCTTGCCCTTCTCCTGGGAATTATGATCGGGCATCAATCTGCTGAGTGGCCCGAATCCCAGGAGGGGACTCTATATGCAAAAGGAATACCTGTCCGCCGCGGCGGAGGTGCTCAGCGACCAAGGTGTCGATGAGAACCTCGGCCTGAGCAACGGCGAGGCGTCGTCGCGCCTCGCCAAGACAGGCCCTAACAAGCTTGAGGAAGCCGAGAAGACGCCGCTGTGGAAGCGCTTCTTTGAGCAGATGGCAGACCCCATGGTCATCATGCTGATTGCGGCCGCCGTCATCAGCGCGCTCACGGGCATGGTCAAGGGCGAGGCGGACTTTGCCGATGTCGCCATCATCATGTTCGTCGTTATCGTCAACTCGGTGCTGGGCGTGGTCCAGGAGGCTAAAAGCGAGGAGGCCCTCGAGGCCCTGCAGGAGATGAGCGCGGCGCAGTCCAAGGTGCTGCGCGACGGCAAGCTCATGCACCTGCCGAGCGCCGAGCTCGTGCCCGGCGACGTGATCATGCTCGAGGCGGGCGACTCCGTCCCGGCCGACTGCCGCGTCCTCGAGAGCGCCACGATGAAGATCGAAGAGGCCGCGCTGACCGGCGAGTCCGTGCCGGTCGAGAAGCACGCCAACGTGATCGAGCTCGCCGCTGGCACCGACGACGTGCCGCTCGGCGACCGCAAGAACATGTGCTACATGGGCTCCACTGTGGTGTACGGTCGCGGTCGCGCCGTCGTGGTCGGCACCGGCATGAACACCGAGATGGGCAAGATCGCTGGAGCCCTGGCCGAGGCCAAGGAAGAGCTCACGCCGCTGCAGGTGAAGCTCGCCGAGCTCAGCCGCATCCTTACCATCATGGTTATCGTCATCTGCGTCGTCATCTTTGGCGTTGACATCATCCGTCACGGCGTGGGCAACGTCCTTACCGACCCGACGGCCCTGCTCGATACCTTTATGGTTGCCGTCTCGCTCGCCGTCGCCGCTATTCCCGAGGGCTTGGTCGCCGTCGTGACCATCGTGCTGTCGCTTGGCGTGACCAAGATGGCCAAGCGCCAGGCGATTATCCGCAAGCTTTCTGCCGTCGAGACCCTCGGCTGCACGCAGACCATCTGCTCCGACAAGACCGGCACCCTTACCCAGAACAAGATGACCGTCGTCAAGCACGAGCTCGCTGCGCCTAAGGAGAAGTTCCTGGCAGGTATGGCCCTTTGCTCCGATGCCCAGTGGGACGAGGAGCTGGGCGAGGCCGTGGGCGAGCCGACTGAGTGTGCGCTCGTCAACGACGCCGGCAAGGCTGGTCTCACCGGCCTGACTGCCGAGCACCCGCGCGTGGGCGAGGCCCCGTTCGACTCGGGCCGCAAGATGATGTCCGTGGTCGTCGAGACCCTGGATGGCGAGTACGAGCAGTACACCAAGGGCGCGCCCGACGTGGTGATCGGCCTGTGCACCCATATCTACGAGGGCGAAAAGGTCGTCCCGCTGACCGAGGAGCGTCGCGCCGAGCTCGTGGCCGCCAACAAGGCCATGGCCGACGAGGCCCTGCGCGTGCTGGCGCTGGCAAGCCGCACCTACACCGAGGTCCCGAGCGACTGCAGCCCCGCTGCGCTCGAGCATGACCTGGTCTTCTGCGGCCTGTCCGGCATGATCGACCCGGTCCGTCCCGAGGTCGCCGACGCCATCCGCGAGGCCCATGACGCCGGTATCCGCACCGTCATGATCACGGGCGACCACATCGACACCGCCGTGGCCATCGCCAAGCAGCTGGGAATCGTCACCGATCGCAGCCATGCCATCACCGGTGCCGACCTCGATCGCATGAGCGACGAGGAGCTCGACGCGCACATCGAGGACTACGGCGTGTACGCTCGCGTCCAGCCCGAGCACAAGACCCGCATCGTCGAGGCCTGGAAGTCGCGCGACCAGATCGTGGCCATGACGGGCGACGGCGTCAACGACGCCCCGTCCATCAAGCGCGCCGACATCGGCGTGGGCATGGGCATCACCGGTACCGACGTCACCAAGAACGTTGCCGACATGGTGCTTGCCGACGACAACTTCGCCACCATCATCGGTGCTTGCGAAGAGGGCCGTCGCATCTACGACAACATCCGCAAGGTCATCCAGTTCCTGCTTTCGGCTAACCTTGCCGAGGTGTTCTCGGTGTTTATCGCCACGCTCATCGGCTTTACCATCTTCCAGCCGGTGCAGCTGCTGTGGGTGAACCTGGTCACCGACTGCTTCCCCGCGCTCGCGCTGGGCATGGAGGATGCCGAGGGTGACATCATGAAGCGCAAGCCGCGCAACGCCAAGGACGGCGTCTTTGCCGGCAATATGGGCCTGGACTGTGTGGTTCAGGGCCTGATCATCACCGCGCTGGTGCTGGCGAGCTTCTTTGTGGGCGTGTACTTTGACATGGGCTACATTCACATCGCCGATATGATCGCCGGCAATGCCGACGAGGAAGGCGTGATGATGGCGTTCATCACGCTCAACATGGTCGAGATCTTCCACTGCTTCAATATGCGCAGCCGTCGTGCGTCGCTGTTTAGCATGAAGAAGCAGAACAAGTGGCTGTGGGCATCTGCCGCGCTGGCGCTGGTACTGACGGTTATCGTGACCGTTCAGCCGACGCTTGCCGAGATGTTCTTTGGCCCCGTGACGCTTGAGCTCAAGGGCGTTATCGCCGCCCTGGGCCTTGCCTTCCTGATCATTCCGTTGATGGAGATCTACAAGGCGATCATGCGCGCAGTGGAGAAAGAGTAACGCTCTCGTTCGGGCCCGCCCCACGCCCTTTCTCCCTCACTGGTCCTCGCGCTTTGCGCTGCGGGATCGTTCGGGAGAAAGGGCTTCCGGGGCGGGCCCTGCGCTATCCTTGCTGGCTTCTCTCCCCGTGCGGATGAAAAGGGCTGAGGGAAAGTATGTGAGCTGGTCGGGCTTTGCCCGGCCAGCTCTTTTTGATTTAAAATACCCGCTCAGTTGTGATTTGTGGTGCTGGGAGGCGCTTGTGGGCAAGGCGAAGGCTAAGGCGAAGAAAAAGACGACGGGGGCGCGGGCTAAGCGCGATCGTCGTCGGAAGCTTGCGACCGAAGCTCCCGCGTCTGCCGAGGAGCTGCTGGCAAGCGTGCCGGGACTCGATGCGCTGCAGGATGTTCCGGCGTTCGACGATCTGCCGGTCGATGATGCTCAGCGGGCTGCCTTCGATGATTTTTGTGCTCGGGCCGAGGAGCCCGAGCAGATGCAGCTTGGTGCCGTGGTGCGCCTGGATCGTGGGTTTCCGCTGGTGGCGACTGCCGATGACACCTTTCGTGCCGAGCATGCCGTGGGGTTTGCCAAGTCGCGTGGCGAGGACGAGGTTCTGCTGCCCGCCGTGGGCGACCGCGTGGCGGTGCGTCGTGCGCCCGGGCACGACATGGGCGTGATCGAGTGCGTGCTGCCACGCCGCACGAGTTTTGAGCGCTGGCGCGGACGCGCTCGCGGCGAGCGTCAGGTGCTTTGCTCCAACGTGGATAGCGTGCTGATCGTGCAGGCGCTCGGCGCCGGCGAGGTACTGCTCGACCGCGTGGCGCGCTCGCTGGTGTTGGCACTCGACTGCGATGCCGAGCCGGTGGTGGTACTCACCAAGGCCGACCGCTGCGACGCCGATGAGCTCGAGCGCGATCTGGACCGTGTGCACCGCTTGGTGGGTCCGGACGTGCGCGTGATCGTGACGTCCTCTGCCGAGGGTCGTGGCCTGGATGAGGTGCGCGCCTGCGTGCCCGCCGGGAGCTGCGCCATGATCTTGGGTGAATCGGGTGCTGGCAAGTCGACGCTGCTCAACGCGCTGCTGGGTCACGATACGTTGGCGACCGGCGGCGTACGTGAGCGCGATGACCAGGGTCGCCACACCACGGTCGCGCGCGTGATGGTGGCGCTGCCGGGCGAAGCCGGCGTTATTGCTGACGCGCCGGGCCTGCGCAGTCTGCCGCTCGTGGGGCATGAGCGGGGCTTGGCACGCGCGTTTCCCGAGATCGTCGAGGCGTCGCGTGCGTGCCGGTTTGGCGACTGCACGCATACCCACGAACCGGGCTGCGCCGTTCGCGAGGCCGAGGATGCCGGGCAAATCGACAGCCTGCGCCTGGAGACGTTCCAAAACCTGGCGTCATCCATGCGTGTGAGTGCTCAGATGCTCGATCCCGATGTCCATCTGTAATTGAATCTACCTATGACAGCCGTCTCCCAATGGTACGGGAGGCGGCTTTTTTATTGCCGATGCGCCCCTAAACGTGCGTTTTGCTGACGTGCTGACCAAAACCTTGCCACGAGCTTGACGGGCCGGTCAGCTTTTGGTCGGCAATTGGTTTGACACTCAAAACCAAGATCGCGATCGCACCGTTTTGCTGCTTGCCCGCTCGGACAATGGTGCTACGGGCATCCGCCCGGTGCTACCTTGAGAGGAGCGGCCGTGAACAAGAGCAAGCGCATCGCCATCAGTCTGGCCGCGGGCGTGCTTGCCGCGGCGCTCTGCATGGTCTACAGCTCGTCGATTCGCTCGCAAGCCGAGCAGGCCCAGGCCGAGACGCTGGCCAAGTACGGCGGCGATCGCGTCGAGGTGTGCGTCGCGGCACGCGATATCGATGCGGGCGAGACGCTCGACGAGACCAATGTCATAACCCAGGAATGGCTGGCGAGCCTACTGCCGCGCGATGCGGCGACCGAGTTGCGCCAGGTGCGCGGCGACGTGACGACCTCACGCATCCCTAAAAATGCCGTGATTTGCGATGTCTACACCAAGGCCGAAAGCCACACGCTCGAGGTGCCCAAAGGTAAGGTCGCCGTTTCGGTGGCGGT
This sequence comes from uncultured Collinsella sp., assembly GCA_900552345.1. Classification (GTDB taxonomy): domain Bacteria; phylum Actinomycetota; class Coriobacteriia; order Coriobacteriales; family Coriobacteriaceae; genus Collinsella. Next base: position 8,904 of record URZN01000002.1, read on the forward strand.
CGATGCCGAGCATTCGGTCGGGGGCGCCACGGGCGTGGGCAGCTACGTGGACGTGTACGTGCAAAAGGACGGCGTAACCGATCGGCTGTGCGGTGCGCGCGTGATCGATACCAGCGAAGAGGCCGGCGCCACGCGCGAAGGCAAGATCGAATGGGTGACGCTGGCGGCCGACCCCGAAGACGTTAAGGAATTGCTGGGGGCCTCGGGCAAGGGGGCGGTCAGTTTGACGATTCCCGCCACGGTGCGCGGCAAAAAGAGCGGAGGCGACGAGTGATGAAGGCGATCTGGCTTGCATGCTGCGCGTGTGGTGATTACGGATTGCTGCAGCGGGAAGTCGAGGGCCGCGATGCGGGCGCGCAGGTGCTTCGCGTGGGTGACCTGGATGGGCTGGTGTCCATGGCGCGGGCGTTTCCGTCGCGTCGCGGGGCGGCGATTATCGCGGCAGCCCTGTTCGATGCCGAAGACGTGCGAAAGACCGTTGCGCGCCTGACGGCCGAGGGCCGCGTGAGCCGCGTGGTCGTACTGATAGAGACGCTCGATCCTTCGGATATCGAGGGGCTGTTTCGCGCAGGGGCGACCGAGGTTATCGCTGCGCGCAGCATATGCGGCAACGGGCGCGCGGGCGAGGGAACGGTTGATTGCGACCGGTGTCTGACGATTGAGCCCGATGCTTTTGTTGATAGGGAACCCGGGGCGCCTCGCGCTACAAGAGGCCCGCGTGTTGATGATTGTGGAAAAGCGGAAGCCGAGCATGGTCGGTGTCCCCGGGACCCCCTTGCATACGATGAAGTCGGAGAGCCGGTGCCGTATGGCGAGGATCTTTTGGCTGTAGATATGGGATACGTGCATGGCGTGAGCCTGGTCGATGAGCTCGACGAGGTTGAGGGACTTGCCGGGAACGACAATGTTCGTGTCGATGCGACCGTGAAGTCCCCAGATTCGGCCCCACGGACCGAGCAGCCTGCCATGCCGGCTTGGGCGCAGCATATGAGCGCTGCCGGGGAGACGGGGACGTTGCCGCCCGTGCCGGCGCCGCCTGCCCCCACGCCGTCGGCGGATGCCGCCGCTTCGTCGCATCGAGCCCCGGTTGTCTGCGCCGTCTCGGGTTCGGGCGGTTGCGGCAAGTCGACGATCGTCGCCGCCATGGCGCACGCGGCGTCGCTGCTGGGCCTGCGTGCTGCCGTGCTCGACTTGGACCTGATGTTTGGAAACCTCTACGACCTGTTGGGCGCCGATGCCCCGCATGACATGGCGACGCTTATCGAGCCATCGGCTGCGGGCGCACTCGCCGAATCGGACATCGTGGCCGCCTCGATGCGCGTGGCCCCGGGCGTCACGCTTTGGGGCCCGGTCGCCGCGCCCGAACAGGCCGAGCTCATGGCGCGTCCGGTGGAGCTGTTGCTCGATGTCTTGCGCCGCGAATCCGACGTGGTGCTTGTCGACACCTCGGTCTTTTGGGGCGACGCCGTGGCGGCCGCGGTGGCGGCGAGCGACCGCTGCCTGGTCGTGGGCGATCCATCGGCGTCGTCTGCGACGTCCGCGGCACGCGTTATCGAGCTGGCGAGCCGTGTGGGCGTGCCGCGTACGCGCATGAGCGCCGTATTCAACCGGTTTGGCGCGCGCGGCGCTGACGAGGATGTCGCCATGCGCTTTGAGATTACCTGCGCGTTGAGCTCCAAGATCCGCATTGCCGACGGCGGGCAGGACTTGGCGGCGCTCATGGCGTTCGGCCGTGCTGACGAGGCAGTGGGCCAGACCAGCGCTTTTGCCACCAGCGTACGCGAAGCCACGCGCAAGATGCTCATGGAGCTGGGCTGCGCCGTCGGTCCCTGGAGTGACATGGTCACCGACCGCGCGACGCGCACCGAGCGCCCGCGTATCCGTCTTCCCTGGTCGCGCGAGGGTGATTCGCGATGAGCTTGCAAACAAGGATTAAGGAAGCCGGTGCGGCCGCGGCGACAGTGCCTGTTGATGCGGGGCGCCACCGTGCCGTCAAGCGCCGCACCAAACGCGCCGTGATGGACCGCATGGGTTATGACGAGGTGGCGCGTATCAGCGCCTACATCGATCCGGCGCTCGCCCGCTCGGAATTGCGTCCTGCGGTGGAGGCGGCGCTCAACGTGGAGGAGCCGGGCGACCTGGCGACGCCCGAGCGCGAGACCATCATCGACGAGATTTTGGATGACGTGGTGGGCCTGGGCCCGCTGCAGCCGCTCATCGAGGACGACACCGTCACCGAGATCATGGTTAACGGCTGCCGATCGGCTTTCTTTGAGCGCGGCGGCGTCTTATATCCCATCGAGCATGCATTTGAGGATGACGAGCAGATCCGCGTGCTCATCGACCGCATCATCTCGCCGCTGGGCAGGCGTATCGACGAGCGCAGCCCTATCGTCAACGCTCGCCTCAAGACGGGCTATCGCGTCAACGCGGTGATCCCGCCTGTGGCGATCGATGGGCCAATCCTCACCATCCGCAAGTTCTCAGACCGCATCTGTTCGTTGGACGAGCTTGTGGGCCTGGGGTCGCTACCGCTTTGGTATGCGCAGCTGCTGTCGTGTGCGGTGTCGCTGCGCCAGGATCTGGCGGTTGCAGGTGGCACGGGGTCGGGCAAGACCACGCTGCTCAACGCGCTGTCGTGCGAGATATCCACCGGCGAGCGCATCGTGACGATCGAGGACTCCGCCGAGCTCAAGTTTGCGCATCACCCGCATGTGGTTCGCCTTGAGGCACGCGAGGCTTCAATTGAGGGCGAGGGCGCGGTGACAATCCGCGACCTGGTGACCAACGCCCTGCGCATGCGTCCCGACCGTATTGTGGTGGGTGAGGTGCGCGGTGCGGAATGTTGCGACATGCTGCAGGCCATGAACACCGGGCACGACGGATCGCTCACCACGCTTCATGCGGGCACCGAGCAGGAGACCGTGGTGCGTTTGACGCTGCTTGCGCGCTATGGCATCGATCTGCCGAGCGAGCTTATCGAGGAGCAGATTGCCATGGCGCTCGACGGCATCGTGATGTCCGAGCGTCATGCGGACGGCAGGCGTTTCGTGTCCTCCTATTCGGGGGTGCGACGCGGCACGTCAGGCGGCGTGGAGCTTGAGCGCTACGTGACGTTCGATGCCGCCACGCGCACCTGGACGCTCGATCGCGAGCCTCCGTTTATCGCGGAGGGCCTGCGCTCGGGAACGCTCACGCATGAGGAGGTGGACGAATGGAGATCGTTGTGCCCCTCGTCGTAGGGGGCTTGACGGGGCTTTCGGCCGCGGTGGCGTGTGGAGCGGAGCCTCGTGCGCCGCGCGTGCCGCCGGCGGAGCTGGTCAGCCATGCGCTTGAGTCGGTTGCCGAGAGGCTGCCGCGTGAGTTGGTAGAAAACGACCTGCTAAAAAAGATTGCCCACTCTTGGGCGGCGCTGATTTCGGCACATCGCGTTGGCCTTGTTATCGAGGATGACGAGGCGCGCCTGGCATGCTTGCTGCTATCGAGTGGTGTCTGCGGCATTGCCCTGACTGTCGTATCGCTGTCGCCCATCGGCTTTGTCCTCGGGCTGCTCGCACCGTTTGGCGTAGGCGCCGCTCGCGACACCTTCGACCGTCGCCGCGAGCAACACGATGTGGAAGAAGCCATGCCCGAGGCCTTTACGGCGCTCTCTATGTCGCTCGCCTCGGGCCATTCGCTGGCCCAGGGCATGAGGTTTGTGGGAACTCACGCGCAAGAGCCGGTGCATACCGAGTTTTTGCGCGTGGCGGCGGCGATCGACTGCGGCGTCTCGGCGACTGATGCGTTGGATGACCTACTCGACCGTATCGATGCCCCCGGCCTTTCGCTTGTCACCTTGGCGCTCAAGGTGTCGCAGCGAACCGGTGCCCCGCTTGCCGACCTGCTATCCGAGGCGTCGAGCATGGTGGGGGAGCGCATTGAGCTCAAGCGCCGCCTGGACGTCAAGACATCGCAGGCGCGCATGTCGGCGCATATGGTCTCGGCGATGCCGGCGGGCATGTGTGCGGTGCTGGCGCTGCTTTCGGCCGACTTTCGCCGCGGCCTTGCAACGCCGGCGGGTGCCGGTGCCGTGGTGCTGGGGCTCGCCCTCAACGCCGTTGCCCTGGTGGCCATCCGACGCATTATGCGGGTGGAGCTATGAGCGCCCTGGTCGGGGTCGCGGCGTGCCTGTGCGCGCTCAGCGTGTTTATCGTGACAGGACTCAATCGTGCGGACGCATGCAAGATCGCCCAGGTCTGCAAACGCGAGGCGCTGCTGGTTGTTGCGGCTGCCCGATCGGTGACCGATGTCCTGGTAGCACGGTTGAGGGGCATGCTCGGCACGGGTGGTACGGCGCAGGTGTCGCTCGGCGAGGTGTCCGAGATGATCGACGTGGTGCGTCTGGGGCTTTCGGCCGGCCTTTCGTTCGATGCGGCGCTTGAGGTTTTTTGCGCCAATCGCCGATCGACGTTGGCGCTCCGCCTTGAGCGAGCCTGCATGGCATGGCGGGTGGGCGTAGGGACGCGAGAGGATGAGCTTCTGGCGGCCGCGCGCGACCTGGATGTGCGGGCGCTCGAGACCTTTGCCATCACAGCGGGGCAGGCGCTTGCTCTCGGTGCCCCGCTTGCCGAGACGCTGGCGGCCCAAAGTCGCGAGATTCGCGCGGCCCATCGCGCCGCGGTCGAGCGCGAGATTGAGCGTGCGCCGGTCAAGCTGCTGATTCCCACCGGCACGCTCATCTTGCCGGCGTTACTTCTGTCCATATTGGGCCCGCTGCTGGGAGCAGGCGGGATGATGTAGGGAGGAATACATGAATACGATGACTGACGTTGTTGACAAGGTCTGGAGCTTGGCGTTTTGCCAGTCAATTCACGCTCGCCAGCGTGCCGAAGAACTGCTGCGGGAGGAGAGCGCGCAGGGCACCACCGAGTACGCCATCCTAGTCGGTGTGCTCGTGGTGATTGCCATCATTGCCATCGTCGCATTTAAGGGCAAGGTCCAAGATTTATGGAGCGCTATCAGCGAGGGCATCAACAGCCTGTAGAGGGCGCCCGTCCCGTCGGCGCGTTGCTGGTGCTCGCCTGTGCGGTCGTGGCGGTGGCAGTGGCGGTTTGGGGGCTTAACGCAGCACGGCAACAACGTTTAGGGGCTGCCGCGGATGTGGGATCGGGTTCGGCTGCGGCGTCTCAAATAGACGATGCGCGAGACGCGGCCGATGCGAATGTCGCCGTTACGGCGCAAACGTTCTTGCAAGCACTCGACGAGCGAGCGGACGCTGCAACGGGTTCATCTGCAAACAATGCCGTCGCTGTTCGTCTCGCATGGTCCGAGTGCCGACCGATGACCGAGGCGGCGGCGGATATGCTGCGTGCCTATCGCGAGGTGCCCACGGCGCAACTTGCTCTGAGCGGCTATCTCGACATCAAGGGCAACGTGTGGGGCGCCATCGTGCGTGACGGACGCGGCTGGGTCGATATGGTGACGGTTGCCGCGGATGCTGGTGATACTTCGTGTTGCCTGCGCGTGGTCCGCCTGACCCCGCAGACAACGAACTCAAAGGAGGGGTCGTGAAATGCATTATGTCCTGCGCGAGGAATCTGCCCAGGCAACGGTCGAATACGCCATCGTCACGGTGGCACTGCTTTCCATCGTGCTGGCGATCGCAGGGCTTTGGCGTGCCGGTGCCGATGGGCGCTTGGCGGCGCTGGTCGAGCGGACGGCATCTCACGGCGTCACCTCGACATCGGTTGTCGACGCTGCTGCGGGTGCTAAGGACATCGTGCTGTATTGATGTTGCGCGCGAGGACCGGGCTCAGTCTACGGTCGAGGCGGCATTCCTGCTGCCGACGTTTCTGACGCTCGTCCTGTTTGCGCTGCAGCCGGTGTGCCTGCTCTATACACGCGCGGTCATGGAGTCTGCCGCCGCCGAGACCGCGCGGCTCATGACCACGACGACGGTGGGGGATGACGAGGATATTAAGGAGTTTGCCCGCCGCCGTCTTGCCGCGGTTCCCGACGTTTCGATTTTTCATGCCGGCGGGTCCCTGTCGTGGGATATCGAGCTTGGTCGGGCCGATGCGGGCGGCGTCTCGTCCGTTTCCGTTACCGGCGAGGTTAAACCGCTGCCCGTGATCGGTGCGTTTGCGCAGGCTATGGGTAGCGCAGGCCATAACGGCTATGTCGAGCTTAAGGTCGACGTCTCGTATCGATCGCGTCCCGAGTGGCTGGAGGGAGATTATGATTCATGGATTGCTGCATGGGATTAAGCGCTGCCTGTTGAAGGCGACGAGGGGGTTTGCGTGCCGTTGCCGACCGCATGCTCGCTGCAAGCGAGGCGGCTTTATGGGTCGAGCCGGTATCGACCTGTTTATCGAAGACGGTGCCTACACCACGCTCTCCTCCGCGGTGGTCATCTTGGTGGTGCTCGCGCTACTGTTTTCGTCGACGGCGGCGATATGGAGCATGTCGCGCGCGGGGGACACCCAGGTGGCTGCCGATAGCGGCGCGCTGGCAGGCGCCAATGTGGTGTCGTCCTACCACACGGCTGCGACGGTGGTGGATGCGAGCATTTTGAGTTTGGGGCTGGCGGGGTTTGCCACGATCGGCACCGGCTTGGTCGCCATCCTTATTCCGGGTGCCGAGCTTGCCGCGGGCGATATGCTCGACACGGGGATCGAGATCATTAAAACGCGCAATAAGTTTGCCAAAAGCGCCTCCAAGGGCCTGCAGAAAATCGAGACGGCTCTACCGTATCTGGTTGCCACGCGAGCTACGCAGGCCGTGTCGGCGCAGGATACCGAGGGTGCGACCTATACCGGTACGGCGCTTGCCGTGCCCAGGACGTCCGAGTCGGATTTCGTTGCGCTCGAGGGGTCCGAGATCTCGATCGATATCATTAAAGACACATCGAAAGATCTGGAACGCGCAGCAGATGAGCTGCAGAAGGCCTCGGAGGAGACGGCGAAAGCAAAAGAGCGCGCCTGGCTTGCGGATTGCGGCGGGTCGGATCCGGCTTCGGTCGGCAGTTGCTCATGCATGTGGGAACGCGCGAGGAGTTTGGCGAAGCTTTCGGATATTGAGAATCCGCACTATGCCTCGAGCGTCACATGGGAGCCGCAAGTGGCGCTCGATCGCGCGAAGGCCTATTACCGCTTGCGCCTTGCAAACGAGGCGCCTCAAGGCTCAAGCGTCGAGACGAAGGCGGAGTCGGCGGCGCGCAAGGCGTTCTATACCTATGCGAGCGCAGAGGTCAATCGCGCATATATAACCGAAGACGGAGACCGGGCCACTTCCTATATTCCGTTGTTGCCGCGCAACACTGACGAGGTGCGAGCGACGGAACTCTATACCGATGCGGCGTGGCCAACTAGTACCAACGATGGCAAAACGTATCTGCATTATGGAACGAGCTGCCCCAACTATAAGAAAGGGACGCCAGGCGGGCTAGCCTCGGTCGCTGCTTATGACGGGCAGGACAAATGCAACAGATGCCATTTTGGTGTTTCGTCGCTCGGCGCCGTTGCGGCTCCTTCGACTTCAATCGAAAACGGCTTCGAGTACCACTTTGATCGATTCAAAGACGCTCTGGAAGACTACGTCGAATGCCGCAACAAAGAGCTTGAGCTCATGCGCCAGACCGAGGACGAGGCTGACCGTGCGGGCAATGCGTTTGACGAGGCTATTAAAGCGCTTTCGGGCGAGCGTCCGCGTATCGCCCCGCCCGGTCGCAACGGCGTGGTCGCCTTTGCGGTTTCGGGTGCCATCTCGAGCCCCGATGAGCTCAGCTCTTCGTTTAACACGACAGTCAGACTTGGTGAGCGCGGTGCGATCTCTGCTGCGGTGCTGGCACCCGATGACGCGACGGCGCAGAACAACGTTCTCTCGCGGTTTTTCTCGACGTTGGAGGAACGATCGGGTGGCGTTGCCGGCGTACTCGATGGCGTCATGGATGTTTGGGGACGGCTACTTGTGGGATACGGAGACATCCAGGGCTCGGCCGACGAGCTTATGGATGAGATGATCGATGACCTGGGAGGGGACAGTGGCGCGCTGGGCTCCATTGCGTCGTGGCTCGGCGATACCGTTTCGGCGTCCGTGGCGGCGCTGGGCTTGGAACCGTGCGACTTGCGCCTGCGAAAGCCGGTGTTGACCGACACCGCCAACGTCATCAAGAGCCCGGGGTCTGACATCACAGGTCTTTCTAATGCGCAGGACAAGCTACGAAGTATTCCGCTGGGCGTGACCGACCCCAAGGCGCTTTGCGAGGCGCTGGAATATCAAGTCGAGCGCACCATCAGCGGCACGGTGTTCACGCTTGCGGAGATTCCGCTGCCCGGCGGCGGTTCCATCCCACTTACCGTCGATGTCGCCACACTGGCGGGTGCCTTGGGCGGTGGGTCGTAATGGGCATCCGCACGCGCCTGTGCGAGGAGCGCGCCCAGGCGACGGTCGAGATGGCCGTGGTCACGCCCGTCCTGCTGGTTCTGGCGCTTATCGTGTACAACGTCATGGTCTTTGCCGGCGCGGTCGCGCGCTTCGATCGCGTGGTGCCCGATATCGTGCTAGCGCATGCCGTGGCGCCGAGCGGGGAGGGCGATGACAGCTCCATCGATGCCTCCGCGACCGTTCAGGCTCAGATCCAACATGCCATGGAAGGCTATGACTTGCAGATTGAGGTCTCGAGCGAGCAGGGTGCGACGACATCGGATGGCGGTCTGCTTTCGCTTTCCGGCACGTTTAGGACCTATACCTGTACCATGCGCTACGAGCCGTGGCCGAGCTCGCTCAGCATCGCCGGCGTTTCGCTGGGGGCACCGGCAAAGTTGTCGCACGAGCGCGCAGTGACGGTCGATCCGTGGCGTCCGGGGGTGGTTATGTGACCGCGGCCTCATCCTACATTGCCTACGCGCGGGCGCTCAACAGGCTGGGTTGGACGCCTGCCGAGTTTGTGGTGGCGGAGTCGTTTGCCGTGCGCCTGCGCGGCATGCTGGGACGGTCTCCGATTGCCGCCAACGGGTTGCCGCTCGTCATGGCGTTTCCGCGCTGCTCTTCGGTCCACACCTGCTTTATGGTCTATCCCATCGACGTTGCCTTTATTGACCGTAACGGCAACGTCCTCGCGCGCTACGAAAACGTCCGTCCTTGGCGTATGTGTTCCTGTCCCGGTGCCTGGGCGGTGCTGGAACGCCCTTCAATCCTCGCTACACCTCCCGCCTTTCAACAAGTGCCGGCGTAAGAATTGGCGACAGCGGACTTTCGTCATACGAAATTGGGTAAGATGGAGGAGAAGATGCATGGATGTTGAGATCCATCCCAACGCCAAAAAACACTTGACGGAAAAGCAAGTGCTTGGTGCCTGGTTCGCGGTTACTGAGTGCATTCGCCGCGAGTCGGAGGACGAGCCGCCGAGATGGCTTGCCATTGGATGGCTTCCAGATGGTCGAAGTGTGGAACTTGTTGCAGTCGAACTAATTCGTGGATGGCTCATTATTCATGCCCTGTCTCCGGTTCAGAAGAAATTCTGGCAAGAGATCGAGCAAGCTCGGCAGAGGGGTCGATGATGAGCAAGGCGTATACGGCTGCCAATGGTCAGGTTGTAACGGATGAAATGATTGACGCGTGGTGCGAGTCGTACGAGCATGGCGGGTTTCCGGACGGCGAGCATACCGTTGGGGGGATCGTGCACGGGCGGCCTCCGCTCTCAAGCGAAGGGACGGCAACGCTATCGGTCAAGATTCCCCTAGGGATGAAGGAGGCGATTCGTCGTCGGGCGGCGGCTGAAGGAATGACGCCAAGTGAGTTTGCCCGTGCAGCCTTGAGCGAAAAACTTCTTGCGGTGGGTTGATGTCTCTAACGTGCTGTTCTATAGGGTCGGCCTTGTGGCTGGCGCCGTGCTCAAAAACTTTTTTCAAATTCTCGGTTGACCGGAGCGCGTCCTTGGTTATACTAATCAAGCCTTGAAACAAGGCACACCTCAAATGGCTGGGTAGCTCAGTTGGTAGAGCAGAGGACTGAAAATCCTCGTGTCAGGGGTTCGATTCCCTTCCCCGCCACCTTGAATTG
>URZN01000003.1 GCA_900552345.1 uncultured Collinsella sp.
TGCACCGTAAATCATCTAAATCCCCTCTCGGATCGTTTCTTTGGCGGCTACTCGGCAAACGCATTACCGACGCTGTTGCCACCCACATGCGTCTCGACCAGGGTAAGGTCGGGATTGAACACGACAGTGTCGGCGTCGCGCCCCGGCATAATGCTACTGCACTTGTCGTCGGCTCCAACCATAAGCAAACAACCGATGCCGAGGCCGCTGCACAAGCTCCTACAGCTCGGTCACGACAACGCCGTTGTAAACCTCGTCCCAACGATCCATAACCAAGTGGCCAGTCATGGGATCCATGGCATTGAGCTTGCCGCAGGTGTTGGCGGTACGCAGGACCGTCTCGTCATCCGCGCCAGCAGCAATCGCATGTGCGAAACCGGCAATGGTCGAATCGCCAGAGCCCGTGGCGTTAACGGCAGGGATATCGGGCGTCTTCGCGCGGAACGCACGGCCATTGTGGAAGCCCACGGAGCCGGCAGCGCCCATGGACACGACGACCCAGGGGATATCGGAGAAGCGGGCGTCAGAAGCGAGCGCGGCGCGGAGCTCGTCCACATCGTCGGTGGTAAAGCTCGTGCCCAGAAGGCCGTTGATCTCGGTCAGGTTAGGCTTGACCAGCTCGGGCTTAATTTCGGACTTAAGGGCGGCCTCGAGCGAGGCGCCCGAGGTATCGAGCAGCACCTTGGCGCCGGCGTTCTCTGCAATGCCCGTGATCTTAGCGTAGTAGTCCGCCTCGACGCCGCGGGGCAGCGAACCCGAGATGGTAACGACATCGGCCTTGCTCGCAAGCTCGGCGAACTTGGCGGTAAAGGCATCGAGCTCCTCGGGGGCAATCGTCGGGCCGCTCTCGAGCAGCTCGGTCTGGTTGCCGGCGTGGAGGATGTTGAGACAAATGCGAGTCTCGCCCTTGATGGGCACAAAATCATTCTTAATGCCGTTAGCATCCATGAGCTCGGCCATATAGGCGCCCATATGACCACCAAGCAAGCCGGTTGCCACGACATCGTCGCCCAGCTGGCCCAGGACGCGGGCTACGTTAAGGCCCTTGCCGCCGGCGGTCTTTTCGGGCGTCACGCGGTTGACGTCGTCGATAATGAGCTCATCGAGCTGATAGCGCGTATCGACGGACGGGTTCATCGTAACGGTGAGGATCATTTCTAGCTCCTTATCTCGCAGGCTCCTTATGCCTTGCAAAACGAATTGGCTACATGCGACTACAGAATCTCGATTGTGAACGAGCGCACGATGGTTTCTTTGGGCTTGGCGATAAGGCAGCCGCGCTTGTGCTCAAGCACGTCGTCCTCATCGGAGCAGGTCGAAAGACCGCCCCAGGGCTCAACTGCCACAAAATCACCCTCGGGCTTGCTCCACACAATGAGGTACGGGAAGCCCTCAAAGCTCAGGCGAACACCCTTGTCCTCGCCCTTTTTGGAAAGCGTGACCTGACGGCTCTCGAGCACGTCAAAGATGGTCTCCGCAAAATCGAAGAGCTCATGTGACAGAGGCAGCGTCTTTCCCACCATGGGGTTCTTGGAGCGGTTGGTCACGTCAATCAAGCCAGTCGAGGGGACGGCAGCGCAAAGCTCAGCAGCTTCGTCCTTCTCAAAGCGCAGCTCGTAGTCCGTATAGGCCTCGCCCTCATCGAGCGGGCACCTAAAGCCGGGGTGTCCACCGATAAAGAAAGGCATGTCCTCGGTGCCCTCGTTGGTAACCTCATAGGAGACGCGCACGGCGGCGTCCTCGAGCGTATAGCGGGCGACAAGCTTAAACGGATACGGATAATCGCTCAGCAGCGCGGCGTTATCCTCCGAAGCCAGGCACATCGCCAGCTCGTTCTCGCTCTGGCTCAGCAGCTTCCACTCCTGTTTGCGCGCAAACCCATGGCGGGCGAGCTTCACATGATGTCCGGCAAACGTCATGGCGCTGTTATCGCGCAAACCTCCGCAAATCGGGAAGCAAATCGGTGCCTGGCCGGACCACACGGCGGGATCGCCCTGCCACAAGTACTCGCGACCTCCAGCCTCAATCGAGGTAAACGAACCACCGGCCGTGGAGACCTTGATAGAAATCGAATCGTTGGAGAGAGCGTATTCCATTGCCCATCCTTTCGAACAACTGCTTTTTGCTCGCAAGAACCCGTCTCGGCCCTGACCAAAGGACAAACCCGCACGTTCATCGATGCGTCCGGTTTCCCAGCCATGCAACGGGGTACCATACAGACATTGATGCAATTACAGCTGAAAGGCCTTCTTATGCGAACCATCATCCTTTATGCCTCACACCACCACGGCAATACGAAAAGGCTCGTGGACGCCATCGTCGAGGCGCACCCCGAGATCGATACCCTCGACGTGAAGTCACTCGGTAAAAACGAGTACCCCGACCTGCACGAATACCATCTGATCGGTGTCGCCACGGGCATCTATTACTCCGAGATCGACAAGGACATGGCACGCGTGCTCACGAACGTGCTGCAGCCGCAGGACAAGGTGTTTGGCCTTATGACCTACGGTGGCAAAAACAAGTGGTACGGCAAGGATATCGATGGCATCTGCCGCATGAGGCAGGCCATCTTTATGGGTGTCTACGGCTGCCCCGGCTTTGATACGTGGGGGCCGTTCAAACTCGCCGGCGGTGTCCAAAAGGGACACCCGACCGCTGAGGAAATTAAGGGCGCCGTCGACTTCTTCGATAAGATCGAAGACGAATATGGCGATATCATCGTCGAAGAGTACGCCAAGCGCGAGAAGCGTCTAGCATACGAGAAGGAGCATCCTGCAGGAGGCCTGGTGGCCGGCGTCAAGCGCACGGCAAAGAAGATCGCTAACAAGCTGTAACTGTGAAGGTGCTTTTGAGCGTTTAACCCATACGGCGGGTCCGAGCAGATTCGGGCCCGCCGTCTTTTTCTATCGTTACTCGGTAAAGGCGTTGCCGACGCACTGGCCGCCAACATACGTCTCGACGAGGGCAAGCTCATGGTCGAACACGACAAAGTCGGCGTCGCGACCCGGCATGATGCTGCCGCACTTATCCTCGATGTGCGCGGAGCGTGCCGGCACCTCGGTTGCCATGCGAATGGCGATATCGGCGCTGGCGATGCCCCAGTCAACGATGTTCTTGACGCCCTGGGCAAGCGTGAGCACCGAGCCGGCAATGCTCTTGCCGTCGGCGAGCCAGCACAGGTTGTCCTTCATGATGACGTCCATGCCACCACTGGTGTAGCTGCCCTCGGGCATGCCGCCGCAGCCCAGGCAGTCAGTGATGAGCACCGTGTGTTGCCAGCCCTTTGCCTGCAGCAGTGCCTTGATGGCGGCAGGGTTAACGTGCTTGCCGTCACAGATGATCTCGGCGTAGGTCTCGGGCGTGGACATGGCAGCGCCCACGACACCGGGCTCACGGTGATGCAGCCCGCGCTGACCGTTATAGGTATGCGTAAAGCAGCTGGCACCGGCGTTGATGGCGGCGATGCACTCATCGTAGGTGGCGTCGGAGTGACCGATGCTGGTCACCACACCCTTGGCGTTCAGAGCAGCCGCATAAGCAGCGGCACCGTCGCGCTCGGCCGCCATGGCGCTCTTGACGATGCGACCACCCGCAGCCTCCTGCCACTGATCGAAGACCTCCTCGGAGGGATCGATCAGGTAAGCGGGGTTCTGCGCGCCCACGTGCTTCATGGTAAAGAAGGGGCCCTCCAGGTAGATGCCCTGAATGCGAGCACCGCAGAAGTCGGGGCCGCGACCCTCGTCCGCCTGAGCGATGGCGGCGCAGGCGTCCTTGATCTGCTCGACGCCATCGGTGAACGTCGTGGGCAGCCAGCTGGTGGTGCCGCGACGAGCGAGCTCGGTCGAGCTGATATCGATTCCCTCGGGATCGTTATCGGTAGTTGAGTGGTTGTAGAAGCCATGGATGTGAGTATCGACCATACCCGGTGCGATCCACGATCCCGTGTAGTCCTTAATCTCGCAAGAGGGCTCGTCGGCCTGCCAGGCGCCAAAGACGCCGTCCTCGACCATAAGATAGCCGCCCAGTTGCGGGCCTGCCGGCAAGAAGAACTTGTCAGCCTTAATTGCGTACGTGCTCATATGCACTCCTTGCTTCTAAAGCAGTTGACTGTAGTGATGCTTATACCCAGCTCACGTAAAACAAAAAGCGCCCGCCCGCCGTTATGAGCGGACGGGCGCCCTTACAGGGGGACGCGATTAAGCGGTGAAGGGGTGAATCGTCACGCCCTTAACCACGCGGTTGACCGTACCGGTGGGGCTCGGCGTATCGGGCGTGTTGCCCACGCGCACGGAGTTGAGCAGGCTGATAGCCTGGGCAAACATCACGAACGGCAGAGCAAGGTAGCCCTCGGGAAGCGCCTCGTAGCCCTTAAAGGTGAAGGACTCACCCTCATAGACGGTGGCACCTTCCTGCTGAACGGCGATGGTGTGCTGAGCGATCTCGTCGCCACCGATCTCGTTGAGGATGTCGATGTCGTACTGACGGGTGTAGGCGTCGTTATTGACGAACACGAAGACGAGCGTCTTATCGTCGACGAAGGACTTAGGTCCGTGACGATAGCCCATGGAGGTGTCGTAGGAAGTAGCGACCAGACCGTGAGCGAGCTCGAGGATCTTGAGCTGGCTCTCCTGGGCAAGGCCACCGAAGGAGCCAGAACCCAAGTAGGTCACGCGGTTGAAGTCGCCAGCCAGGTAATCGGCGATCTCAGGCTCACGAGAGATGACCTCCTCGCCCATCTTGGCAATCGTCTCGACCCACTCGACCTTCTGCTCGTCAGAGGCCGTATCGAAAATAAGGGTAGAGAGCAGGGTCATGCAAGAATAAGAACCGGTCATGGCGAAGCCCTTGTCGTTGGCGCGCGGAATGAGCAGCGTCAGCGCGTTGGGATCATCGGCAGACTCAACGGCGAGCTTGCCCTCGGGAGCGCAGGTGATGTTGAGGAACTTGACGTTGTGGACGAGCTCCTTGGCAACGGCAACGGCGGCAAGGCTCTCGGGGCTATTGCCAGAGCGGGCAAAGGAAACCACGAGCGTGGGATCCTCGGCGCGCAGGAAGTCGCGCGGGGCGCTCACGATGTCGGTCGTGGCGATGGGCTTAAAGTCGTAGAGATCAGTGTTGCCAGCGTGACGCAGGTACGGGGCGCAGGTATCGCCAACGTAGTCGGACGTACCGGCACCGGTGAAGACAACGGACAGACGACCCTCGCCCATAGCGCGAGCCTCGGCCAGGAAGGCCTCGATGGCCTCCTTGTTCTCGCGATAGATGTTGAGCGTATCACGCCAAAGCTCGGGCTGCTGAGCAATCTCGGCCGTGGTGATCTGGGCGCCGAGCTCGGTGAGCTCCTCGACACTCTTCTCGAACATTTCTAATACCTCTCTCTAGAAGTAATCCTCTGACGTGCAATTATACACTTCGGTTGGTTATCTGGTAGTAACCAGTTAAATGCAAAGAATCATCATATGGAAACGATGCGAGCACTAGTCGCTACGCTGGTGGTAAACCTTGTATTTAAACTGATCGGCACGAGCAACCGAGAGTGTGTACTCCACAACCTCGTTTGACTCGTTATACGTAGTCCTGACCAAATCGAGCACAGGCGAGCCCTCGACAATTCCCAAAAGGTGGGCGTCGGTGGGACGGGCTATGCTCGCATAGAACTCCTCTTCGGCCACGCGAATCTTTTGCTGAAAGTCTTGCTCAATCACATCGTAAAGCGGCTTACGCTCCAGCAGCGGTCGCTTTAGGGACAGAAATTGACGAACTGGTAGATAGCTGCGTTCGACCATCATGGGCATGTTGTCGGCAGAACGAAGGCGCTTAAGCTTAAAAATGCGATCACCGATACGCAATCCCATATGCTCGGCCAGATTTTTATCGGCCTCCATCTCGCAAAACTCGAGAATCGTGGTCTCGGGGTCGCGACCCATCGCGCGCATCTGCTCGGTAAAGCTGTAGGACTGCATGAGATTGGTTGCCTTTGCCGAACGGTCGGTCACAAAGGTACCGCGACCGTGCTGCCGAACCACCAGTCCTAAACGCTCCAGTTCCTGCAGAGCCAGGCGTACCGTAGTGCGCGAGAGACCATAGCGCTCCGAAAGTTCGCGCTCGGAAGGAATCATGTCACCGGCGCGATATTCATGGTCGATCTTTTCGGTCAGAATATCGACCAGCTGATCGTACAGCGGTTGCTTACGCGCTCCGATCGCCATCCCATCCTCCCTTTTGCTCGAATTCGGCTAACTACCTAGGGTGTTTAGCATTATCTGTCTGCCACACCCGAATCATCAAGAAAACAAAAGCCGCGCGCTCTTTCGAGCACGCGGCTTTTAACATACACATGGCTTAAGGGGTCGGGGTGTGAGCCGCGTAGGGACACACCCCTCAAGCTAGAGCCTTACCAGATGCTCGGCCAGAGACCAAGCGGGCCAGCGCCCAGGATGCCAAGGACGAAGAGCAGGAGAATGCCCTTGGTCGGGGTCCAGCTGTGCTTAGCGAACATGTAGTAAAGCAGCAGCGTAAGCATAAGCGGGACGAGCTTCGGGACGATGGTGTTGAGGGTGTCGGCAACAGAGAAGTTGACCGGATCCTCGGTGACGGTAGCGTAGGTCACGGACTCCATGCCGTTGCCCAGATCGGCGACGCCGCACTTGACCTCGTTGCCGTCGGCATCGGTGGCGGTGAGGGCGTTGCCGTCCTCATCGGTCATGGCGATGGTACCGGCCTCAGCGGTCTCGGTATCGATGCCCTCCATACCGGTGAAGTTCTCGGCCTCCTTCTCGGAGACGATCACGGTAGTAGGGGCAAGGCCACGGGTGGTGCCGTTGGGGATCTGGAGGTTGATCTGGGTGCCACCCATGGTGACGACCAGGCAACCGACGACGAAGACGCCCATGATGGAAGCGGCACGCGTGAAGGCCTGCATGTTGGCGGTCAGAG
Organism: uncultured Collinsella sp.; assembly: GCA_900552345.1. Taxonomy (GTDB): domain Bacteria; phylum Actinomycetota; class Coriobacteriia; order Coriobacteriales; family Coriobacteriaceae; genus Collinsella. Next base: position 6,940 of record URZN01000003.1, read on the forward strand.
CGTCAATAGCGCTGGTGCCAAGCTTGTAGGACCAGTTCATGAGCCAGAAGCGCAGAGCGAACTGGACGGCGTTGAAGATCACCAGGAAGATGATCGGCGCAGCGGCGTTGCCGTTGATGGCCATGTTGGAGGTGATGCCGGCCGTGATAGGCACGAGCGTCAGCCAGAACAGGGCGTCACCGATACCACCGAGCGGGCCCATTGCGGCGACGCGGACGGCGCGGATCGTGGGGATGTCAACCTTGTTCTGCTCGAGCGAAAGCACGATGCCCATAACAAAGGTGACGAGGAACGGGTGGGTGTTGAAGAACTCCAGGTTATGGCTCATGGAAGCCGCGAGGTCGTTCTTGTTGGTGTGGATCTTCTCCAGACCGGGGATGATGGAGTAAAGCCAGCCAGCGGCCTGCATGCGCTCGTAGTTGAACGATGCCTGCAGGAAGCAGGAGCGCCAAGCCATCTTGTTGAGGGTCTTCTGGTCGAGCTGCGGAGCAGGAGTGAGATCCTCGTAGTGCTCCGGGATCACATACTCATTAGATGCCATCTTCGAAGTCACCTCCGTCAGAAACAGCTGCACCCTTCAGCTCGGTCTGCTGCTGGAAGTCCCAGAAAGCGATGCCGAAGCCGATGAGAGCGAGGATGAGCAGAGCAGGGGTTGCCAGCGAATCGTTGGCAACGGTGATGAGCGCGAGGCCGAAGCCCATGAGGAAGAAGCCCCACATATCGCGGTTCATCATAACCTTGAGCAGGACGGCGAAGCCGACGAAGCGCATCATGCCGCCTGCAGCGGACAGACCGGTCTGCAGCCAAGTCGGGATGGCAGAAGCGATGGTCTGACCGATGGTAGCGCCAGCGATGAAGAACAGGGTGACGACGACAGCGAAGATCAGGCCGAGCAGAGCCATGGCGAAGTAGTTCAGGCGCTCGATGCCCTTGGTGTCCGCGTTGTGAGCCATGTTATCGGCCGTGGACATAAGCGGGGACATAAGCGTGAAGACCAGGGTAACGCCAAGCTGGCCAAGCAGAGCGAACGGAATGGCGAGGCCGACTGCCGCGTTGGGCTCGAGGCCCGTGGCGATAGCGAGAATGGCTGCCATGATGCCGCCGATGACGGCGTTAGGCGGCTGAGCGCCTCCGATCGGCATGTTGCCGATCGTCATGAGCTGATAGGTACCACCCACGAGAAGACCGGTGTTGAGGTCGCCAAGGATAAGACCGATGACGGCGCCGGTGACGATGGGCTGATAGAGAGACTCGAGGAAGTCAAACTGGTCGATTGCCGCGATGAACGTGACGACGAAGACCAGAGCGATCTGGATGATCGAGTATTCCATCTTGCTCCTCCTTTCAAAATGAATGTACGCACTTTGGATATCACGTACAGAACGTCAGGGTTTCACTCCTGACAACGTGGATCACGAGGATTACGAGAAGAGCTTGCTCGTGTCCTCAACAGGCGTGCTCGGAACGCGCCTGATCTCCAACTCCACCCCCAATTCCTGCAGCTCTTTAAACGCAGCGACATCCTCGTCGTTAACTGCGACGGAGGTGGCGACTTGGCGCTTTCCTTCCGACATGTGCATGTTGCCGATGTTTACCTTCTTTATAGGCACACCGCCCTTGACGAGCGTAAGCACGTCTTCCGGTGTTTCGGCCACGATGAAGATCTTCTGGCGCGGGCTCGCCTTGCCAATGACGTCGATGGTCTTCTGCAGGGAGAAGAAACGCGTAGCGACGCCGGCGGGAGCGGCCATCTTCATGAGGTTCTGGCGCATGGTGTTGGACGCCACGTCGTCGTTGGCGACGAGGATGAGGTTGGAGCCCAGAGTGGAGTTCCACTGGGTGGCAACCTGACCATGAACCAGTCGGTTATCGATGCGGGTAAGAAGAATGTTGGGTTCTGCCATGTTGATCAGCTTCCTTTCGATATTTGCTGACGACAGTTACTTGATCTCCTGAATCGCGTAACGCGAAACATCTACGACGGCTCCGGATCGGACTTTGATCTGGACCTTCTCGCCTTCGATGCCTTTGACGGTTCCGTAGATACCGCCGGCGAAAAGAACCTCCTGACCCGGCTTGAGCTCGGTGTGCAGCTCCTTGAAGTACTTCTGCTTCTTCTTCATGTTGATTTGCGACCAGATGGTGTAAATCAAGCCCATGATGACAAGCAGGCCTAAAAGGGCGACCGAGGAGCTCAGGACGTTGGCTCCGAAATCGGCCATTAGATGCCGTCCTCGTCGCCGAAGATATCCTCTTCCTCGGAGCCGGCAACGGATGCGACCGTCTGGGCGGTGATGCCCGTCTGGCCAACGGTCACGGCCTGCTCGCCAAGCTCGGCGAGCGTGGCATTGCCGCGGAGGAACAGAAGCTCAATAACCATGGGAAGGTTGGTGCCAGTCAGAACCTCGACGTTGTCGACATCCTGGGCAATCATCATCGACTGGTTGAACGGGGTGCCGCCAAGCAGGTCGGTAAAGACAAGCACGCCATCGCACTCCTCGCGCATGGCGGTAATAGCGGCGCGGAGATCCTCACCGTAGGATGCGGCCTGGTCGCCCTCAAAAGGAACGACGGTAAAGGCAGGCTGGTCGCCGGCAACCATAGCGATAGCGCTTGCAAGGCCGGGTGCGAACTGTCCATGACCGGTAAGAATAAAGCCAACCATTCAAATTCCCCTTCCGAAGGTGTGTACAATCTGAGTCCGATGATTTTCGGAAGCCAGCGGGCGATCGCCCTTAAAGCTTCTTAGAAAGCGTTCTTTGAAGACCAGTGGTTTCTAAACTGGTAGTAACCACGTGACGTGTTGTTGTCACTATATCACCCCAGAAGAGGTCGCTTTCGTTGATTCATACGGTAAAACGTTTTTGCACCGCTCACGGTGATAAATCGACCGTTTACCGGTCGTTAACACTTCTACCTGCGGTTTTGAAACCGTTTCGAAATGCTTTGGCAAAAAATCGGATCTTTTCCTGTGTCTAAACAACGCAGGGCGGCTAAAAATAGCGTGTAGAAAAATTGCAGGTCATTGTGAAGATATGTGAATTGGTCTTTTTGACTTAATACCAGTTAGAACCAGTTTTGAGATTATCGGTGAACGGTAGTTTTCGACCGTTCACCGGTTACTTGCAATCGTTTGCAGTTGTTTTCCCAGATGAATTAGGGAAACGCGATGGAGCGCTTGCGCGATCACAGGAAATTTTGGCATTTGTCCTTATCCCCCACGCGCAAAACTCCGGCATCCAAAATGAGCTAATAGCTCACGCTAATCGTTTTCAATCATTACATACTCAGTATCCGTAATTATTTATCGTTTATCGTTAATTCTGATATGATACAAGTATCATCCCAAACGCCGATTGGAGGGGTTATGGTCCATCGAAACGCATCTATATCGAATGAAACCATCAGCCGCGAACAGACGATAGCCAAACTGAGGAAGCTCGCTCGCATCTGCAAATGGGCCACGATCTGCATTACCACCGCGCTCGCTCTGGGGCTCCTCGCAGTCATTGCGATTGACCTTCTAATCATATTGCCTGGCCTCTCCCAAGGCCCGTGTCTCCAATCCGTAGAACTTCAAGCCGGCGAAGGGCCGTGCCTTGCTATCGTCGGTACCGATGTGCAGGCCCCACTTATGCTCATCGCACACGATGGTCACACTGCCATAGGGAGCCTCTTGATGACATGCCTCGCGCTTACCATCGCGCTAAGCGTGCGCAGGCTTTTCTTCAACATTGAAAAGGAAGGCAGGCCCTTTGACCTTGAATGTAACCAGACACTTCGTCGAGTAGGACATTTATTCCTTATCGGCGGCGTTGCCGTGAGACTTCTTGGTGCCGTAATCACGGGAACGATACTCTCAGGATTTGGTGGCAGCTTTACGGATGCGTTCGCCGGCCAGTTATTCGAGCCCTCCATGCTCTTTGCAGGCCTGATTATTTGCCTGATTGCCAGTATCTTCCGCTACGGGTATATCCTGCAAAAACAAGATGACGAGTTGCTCTAGGGGGAATCCATGATTATTCTGCGGCTTGACCGCATGCTCGCCGAACGCAAGATCTCATCCAAAGAGCTTGCGGAACGCGTGGGCATCTCCCAGGTCAATATGTCACGCATTAAGACGGGCAAGGTTTCTGCCATACGTTTTTCAACTCTTGACGCGATATGTCGGGCACTCGACTGCCAACCGGGCGATGTACTGGAATATATATCCGACGATGAAGCTGATAGCCTTTTTGGACTTAAAGATTGATAGGCATAATTTAGCCACCAGCGCCTAAACGCAAATAGCCCGCTAGAACAACATCCGTTCTAGCGGGCTTATTCAGATATTTCGGTTACGCGCTCGGCGGCTCAGACAGATCTTTATGCAAACAGACCATAGATGCTGATGTTGGCCTTGGCGTAGAGGCCGTTAGCATACTCGGTCCACTTGGAGCTGGCGCTCGAAGCCTGCGAAGAGTACTGCTGGTAAGCAGTGTAGTAGGCGGTCATGGCCTGCTTATAGGTGGCGCTATCGGCCGTAAAGGCATCGTCGGCAAAGGCCTTAGCGTAGGTGCCGTTCTCGTCCTTCCAGGTACCCTTCGAGCTATCCCACTCGTCGCCGGCAAGGTTGATGATGTAGTCGGCGTAATCCTTGCTCGCGGTGTCCTCATTGCCGTCAGAAGGCTCGGTCGGAGCGGTCGGCATGCTTGCGGAGCTATCGCCCACCTTCTTCTTGTAGAGCTTCTGCAGCGTCGCGGACTGGCGGACGATCTGCTTGGCCTGGTCCTTGGACACGCCATACTGCGTGGCCATGGTCTTGTAGTCCGAAGTGCCGATGGATTCCTCGGCGTACTGCTTCATCTCCTTAGAGGAGACGGTAATGCCCTCGTCCTCGGCAGCGTCCAGCAGAATCTGGTTGCGCACGTAGGACAGGATAACGTCGGCAGACGGAGCGGTGTAGTTGCCGTCATCGTCCTTGACGGTGTCGAGGCTGTACTGGCTCTCGATGGCCTCACGCGCGGTGATGTCGCTCTTCTTGCCGTTGTAGCTATAGCTTGCCACGGTCGAATCGAGCTGGTCCTCGGTCAGGGTCGACGAGCCGACACCCTTGCCGCCAAAGCCGCCATTGCCAATAAAGAAGCCGACCACGGCGGCGATCACGACGGCAACCACAAAGGCGGCAATCATCGTCTTCTTGTGCCTGGATGCATGGTCGTCTTCATCGGAACCCAGAATATCGTCGTCCTCATCCTGGGCCTCGGGCATCAGATTCTCGTCAGCGGCATCCGCGGCAATCTGAGCCTCCAGTCGGGCGTCCTCCTCCTCGGCCGTCGTGCCGGCGGCAATGTGCTCGGCAGACGTACCGGCGACCAGATCGATCTTCTCGTCCTCGTCACCGTCGGGGCCTTCGCCGCGCTCGATGATCTGGATGCCGTCGATCTCGTCCTTCTCGTCCTTCTTTTGAATCAGACCCATATCAGTTACTCCTTGTTAGGAAACATAGTCTTCAATAGAATACGCCCGACAGAGTGCCGGGCGTATTGATTCTTAGGTTATACGCAAACACTTAAGTACTATTTAGGCGTTTGCAGCCTGCATGTCTTAGGCCAGGTGCGCGATAACGGCATCGGCAAAGGCCTGCGTGCCCACGGCGCCCTCGACGGAGCCGGTCTGGGCACGACGTACGTCGCCGGTAACCTGCTTACCCTCGTCGAGCGTGGCGGAAACGGCGGCGCGGATACGATTGGCCGCATCGTTCTCGCCCAGATGATCGAGCATCATAGCCGCAGACAGAATCTCGGCCGTGGGGTTGGCGATATCCTGGCCAGCGATATCGGGCGCGGAGCCATGCGTTGCCTCGAAGATGGCGCAGTCGGCACCGATGTTGGAGCCGGGGGCCATACCCAGGCCACCTACCAGGCCGGCGCACAGGTCGCTCACGATGTCGCCGTACAGGTTGGGCAGCACCAGGACATCGAAGTCGTTGGGGTTCTGGACCAGACCCATGCAGGTGGCGTCGACGATCTTGTCGTTGAACTCGATATCGGGATAGTTGGCGGCCACCTCGCGCGCCACGCGCAGGAACAGGCCATCGGTCGCCTTCATGATGTTGGCCTTATGCACGGCCGTCACCTTTTTGCGGCCGCAGCGGCGGGCATACTCAAAGGCATACTCCACAATGCGGCGGCTCTTGGCGATGGAGATCGGCTTAATTGAAATGGCGGAATCTGCGGCGAAGGTCCTCTGGCCCGAGCGCTCGACGAGCTGCGAGAGCTCCTCGACCTCGGCAGCGCCCTCATCGAACTCGATGCCGGCGTAGAGGTCCTCGGTGTTCTCGCGCACGATGACCAGGTCGACGTCGCGGAAACGCGAGCCGTCGCCCGGCTGCGACAGGCAGGGGCGCACGCAGGCATACAGGTCGAAGTGCTTGCGCAGGGCCACGTTGACGCTGCGGAAACCCGTACCGACCGGCGTGGTGATGGGGCCCTTGATGGCAACCTTGGTCTCGGCGACCGCATCGAGCACGTGCTGGGGCAGCGGCGTGCCAAACTCGTCCATGACGCCGACGCCGGCCTCCTGGACGTTCCAGTTGATCTGGACACCGGTGGCCTCGACCACGCGGCGCATGGCCTGCGTAATCTCGGGACCGATACCGTCACCGGGAATCAGGACTACATCGTGCGCCATAATCTGTTACTCCTCGTCTTCGGCGTCGTCAGATTTTTTAACGCTAGCACGCTTCTTCTTTTTGGAGAGATCCAGGCCAAAACGTTTAACAAGCATTTCGCAAATCTCACTCGAACGGGCCTTGAGATAGCTGCCCTTGCCGTTCTCGGCGTCGAACTTAAGGCGCAGCGCGAGCTTCTCGGCGACCTCGGCGTCAATCTCGCCCTGGCCAAACTCGTACAGGCAACCGAGCATGTCGCGATACTCAAGGTCGCCGTGGTAGCACTGGATAGCCTCGTCCAGGATGGGCCAAGCCTCGCGCGAACGCTCGACGCTCGTGGCGCCCCACACGCACAGCAGGCGGAAGGCGGCATAGCGCAGCGTGGAGGAAATCTCGTCGAACAGCGCAGTCTCGGCGCCCTCAAAGGCATCGCCCAGCTGCTCGGGGCAGGTGGTGGCGAGCGCCGCAAGGGCATCGAGGGCCTCCCAGCGGGTCTGAGCCTCGGGGCGGTCAAGCGCCTCGATCAGCGCGGGTACGCAGGGCACGACGCGCTGCGGGTCGCGCTCAGCCAGCAGGTGCAGCACGCGGGCGGCAAACTGACGGATGCGGCGCGTGGGGCAGCCGAGCTCCTTGACCAGACGGTCGACGGCGTTCTCGTTCTCCTCTGCCAGCTGAAGCTGTGCCAGCTCCTCGTCGGTGAGCTGTTCTTCCTTGTTTTCTGCCATAGTTACCTCTTCTTACTATTTCTTAGCGTGCTTGCCAGCACCCTTGCTGTCATCGGTGACCGAGATGAGTTGTCGGTCGGCTGCACCATTGTGACGCGCACGGCGACGCTCCTCGGCGTCGCCCGCGTCGGCGGCGGCGCGGTGAGCCTTGTTGACGTTAAAGACCTCGTCGTGCTTGCGCCACGGACCGACGGACTCGCCAAAGCTCATCTTAAGGCCGGCGATAAAGCCGCCGAGCCAGCCGATCGGCGCAAACTGCACCAGCGGGAACAGCGAAAACACCCAGGTCAGTAGAACGACTGCCGCCGCGCCTGCAAAATTGGCGATCCAGTAGTCGCGCTTGGTGATCACGCGCTTTTCGCAGGCCCACTGGCCGCACAAAAAGCCAATATAGATCGCAAAGATAAAGAGCACCAACGCGAGCACTACGAACGTCCAGCTCATGGGTACTACTCCCCGTGATGGTGGCCGCAGCAGCACTCGTGGCCGTCATCATGGCCGTGGCCGCCGCAGCACTCGTGATCCTCGCCGTGGTGGTGGCCGCAACCGCACTCGTGGTCGTCGCCGTGCTCGCCGCAACCGCAGCCGTCCTCGTGAGCACCGTGCTCTTCGGGACGATACTGCGACCAGTCCAGACCGGCGGCGATAGCGTCGGCCTCCTCCTTGTAGAGGACCGTGATGGCCTGGGTGCCCAGCTTGGCGCCACCGATGGCGTCGAGCATGTCGTAGAGCGTAAAGGCGACGTCGGCGCCGGGCAGTGCGAGCTCGCGGTCATCGGCGTAGGCGAGCGCCAAGCGCAGGTCCTTAATGAAGTGCTCGACCATAAAGCCGGGCTTGTAGTCGCCGTCGAGCGCCTTGGGAGCCAGGCTCTCCATAGCGCCGGACTTGCCGGTGCCGCCCAGGATCATCTGGCGGGTCTTCTCCAGATCAAGGCCGCTCAGCTCAGCAAATGCCATGGCGTCTGCCATGCCGACCATGCAAGCGCCCAGCGACACCTGGTTGGCGAGCTTGGCAGCCTGGCCCTTGCCGGCGCCGTCGAAGCAGCAGATGTTGGCCGCAAAGGTGGCAAGGATGTCGCGGACCGGCGCGATGTCGTTCTCGGTAGCGCCCACGATAGCCGTGAGCGTACCGGCGATAGCACCCGACTCGCCGCCGGTGACGGGGCAGTCAAACGCCATACGGCCCGTGACCTGGGCGGCCTCGGCAATATCGCGCGCGAGCTCGGGCGAGCTCGTGGTGAGGTCGATCAGAACCGCGCCGGGCTTGGTGCATGCAAGCAGGCCGTCCCCCGCCAGGTAGAGCTCCTCGACCTCGGAGGGATAGCCCACCATGGTAAAGACGACATCGGCGTTAGCCACGGCATCGGCCGGCGTATCGGCCCAGGCGGCACCGCGCTCGATAAGCGCGGCGGCCTTGGACTTGGTGCGGTTGTTGACCGTGACGGGATAGCCGGCATCCAGGATGTGGCCGGCGATGGGGGCACCCATGATTCCGGTGCCGATAAATGCGACAGAGAGCTTGTTTGCCATGAAACCTTTCCTTTTGGGTTGGGTGTTGTTACCAGGTTGAATACTCGGTGCCAGCGTTTGGGCAGTGAGTTGGGGTCGATTACGGCCGCAGCACTTGCCTACTGGCCGCGCACGCGGCGGGCGATGCGGTCGGAAAGCGACGCCTTGTCGGCGCGGTTCTTACCCCAAAATGCGCAGGCCACCATGCCGGGGCCCACGTGCGAGCCGATGGTGGGGCCCACGGAGCTGCGAATGATCGTGACGTCGGCGCAGCCCTCCTCCTTGCGGATGGCGGCCTCGAGCCAGTCGCCGTCCTTCTCGGCATCGGCCGTCATGATGGCGATGGGCATGGTGCGATCGGGCACGTAGTTCTCGCGGAACGACTTGAGGATGGACTTGAGCGCCTTCTTGCGGCCGCGGTTGACGCCGATCAGCGACAGCGAGCCGGCAAGGTCGTAGGAGAGCTCGGGCTTGACATCGAGCTTTGCCGTGAGCTGTGCCGCCGCGGGCGGAATGCGGCCACCGGCAGCCAGTGCGTCGAAGCTCTCGAGCGTAAAGTAACCGTGGACGTAGGTCTTTGCCTCGTTTGCCCAATCGACCAGCTGCTTGGCGGTCAGTCCCGCCGAACGCTGGCGCACGGCCTCGAGCGCCAAGAGCGCGCCGGTCGCACAGGGCAGAGCGTTGTCGACCACGTACAGCTCAAAATCGGGATACTCGGCGCGCACGGCGTCCGCCGCCTGGCACGCGGAGTTGTAGCTCGACGACAGCGCCGAGGTAAAGCACAGGTAGACCGTGGGCGTGCCCTCCTTGGCACACTCGGTAAAGAACTCGATATAGCGACCGAGCGACACGGCGGAGGTAGACACGCGAGCGCCGGCGCGCATGCGGTCGTAGAACTCCTTAGGGCTCATGCTCGACCAGATATCATCCGTGCGCTCCTCGCCATCGATAATGAAGGGGAAACCCAGGATATCGACATCGAGGTTCGCGGCGACCTCGGGGCTAAAGTCGCAGCAGGTATCGACAACGATGCGGCAACGGTCCGAATGACCGGCGGATGCGGCCTTGTCCATCAAAGCGACTCCTTACGTAAAAAAGGCGGCCATCCGCATGGGATGACCGCCGGCCGTTAACTCATGCAAGTTAACGTATTTTACTCGTCAAGTGTTTCGATACGGG
>URZN01000004.1 GCA_900552345.1 uncultured Collinsella sp.
AAAATGCACACGCCCGGAACCGTGTCTACGTCCGGTGTCATCGCACCCGAGGCAGAACCTCGAATCCCTGTCTGCGGTGGCTAACGGATTCCTATTGAAAGGGATTGTAATGGCTGTAAAGCACCTTAAGCCGACCTCCGCTGGTAGGCGTTGGCAGACGATCTCCGACTTCTCCGAGATCACCTGCACCAAGCCCGAGAAGTCTCTTCTCGAGCCCCTGCCCAAGAAGGCCGGTCGTAACAACAACGGCCGCATCACCACCCGCCACCAGGGCGGCGGCGTGAAGCGTCGTTACCGCGTGATCGACTTCAAGCGCAACAAGGACGGCGTACCCGCCAAGGTTGCCACGATCGAGTACGATCCGAACCGTTCCGCTCGCATCGCTCTGCTGCACTACGCTGACGGTGAGAAGCGCTACATCCTGGCCCCCAAGGGCCTCGAGGTCGGTCAGACCGTCATGTCCGGTTCTGACGCCGACATCAAGCCGGGCAACGCTCTGCCCCTCGCCGACATCCCCGTCGGTACGCTCATCCACGCCGTCGAGTTCCAGCCGGGCAAGGGCGCTGCTATCGCCCGTTCCGCCGGTAACTCCTGCCAGCTGATGGGTAAGGAGGGCAAGTACGCTATCGTCCGTATGCCTTCCTCCGAGATGCGCCGCATCCTCGTTACCTGCCGCGCCACCGTCGGTGAGGTCGGCAACGCCGATCACGCCAACATCGTCATCGGCAAGGCCGGCCGTAAGCGTCACATGAACGTGCGCCCGACCGTCCGCGGTACCGTCATGAACCCTGTCGACCACCCGCACGGCGGTGGCGAGGGCAAGAACCACACCTCTGGTCGTCCCTCTGTTACCCCCTGGGGTAAGCCGACGAAGGGCCTTCGTACGCGCAAGAAGAAGAAGGTCTCGAACCAGCACATCATTCGTCGCCGTAAGAAGTAATTTCGGATACCGAGTTTTAGGAGAAAGCACTTATGAGCAGAAGTCTCAAAAAGGGCCCGTTCGTGGAGACTCGCCTTCTCTCGCGTATCACCGCGATGAACGAGGCTGGCAAGAAGGACGTCGTGAAGACCTGGTCCCGCGCGTCCACCATCTTCCCCGAGATGGTTGGTCACACCATCGCCGTCCACGACGGCCGCAAGCATGTGCCCGTGTATGTTACCGAGTCCATGGTTGGTCACAAGCTCGGCGAGTTCGCGCCGACTCGTACGTTCCGTGGCCACAAGGCCAAATAGGGGGTTAACCGTAAATGGCAACTAAGTCTATTGAAACTGAGGCCACCGAGGTTCGCGCCGTCGCTAAGTACGTGCGTGTTTCCCCCAGCAAGGCCCGCCTGGTGGTCGATCTGATCCGCCGCAAGCCTGTCGCTCAGGCCTTCGACATCCTCCACTTCTGCGACCGCGCCGTCGCCGTGGATGTCGAGAAGGTTCTCCGTTCCGCCGTTGCGAACGCCGAGAACAACAACGGTCTGCGTGCCGACAACCTGGTTGTCGCCGCTGCCTATGTTGACGAGGGTCCGACGCTTAAGCGCATCCGTCCCCGCGCCAAGGGTTCCGCTTCTCGCATTCTGAAGCGTACTTCCCACATCACCGTCGTCGTTGCTCCTCGAAAGGAGGCGTAAAGCTGTATGGGTCAGAAAGTCTACCCCACCGGCTTCCGTCTTGGCATCACCGAGAACTGGCGCTCCCGCTGGTTCGCAGAGAAGGATTACGCTAAGACCCTCGGTAACGATCTCGAGATCCGCAAGTACCTCGAGAAGCGTCTTTCCCGCGCAGCTGTCTCCCGCGTCGAGATCGAGCGCGCTGGCGACAAGGTGAAGGTCATCATCCTCACCGCTCGCCCCGGCGTTGTCATCGGTAAGAAGGGTGCCGAGATCGATACCCTCCGCACCGAGCTCGAGAAGGTCGCTGGCGTCTCCAAGGGCCAGCTCTCCGTCGACGTTGTCGAGATCAAGCGCCCCGAGCTCGACGCCAACCTCGTTGCTCAGTCCATCGCTGAGCAGCTCGAGGGCCGCGTTGCCTTCCGTCGCGCTATGCGCAAGGCTGTCCAGTCCGCCCGCAAGGCCGGCGCCAAGGGCATCCGTATCCAGTGCTCCGGTCGTCTCGGCGGTGCCGAGATGGGCCGTCGTGAGTGGTACCGTGAGGGTCGCGTGCCTCTGCACACCCTCCGCGCCAAGATCGACTACGGCACGGCTGTCGCCAGCACCACCATGGGTGCCTGCGGCGTGAAGGTCTGGATCTACCTGGGCGAGAAGCTCCCGGGCCAGCCTGTTCCCAACCCTGCACTCGAGGGCTCTTCCCGTCCTCGTCGTCGTAACTCCGAGAGGAGGGGTCAGTAGTGCTTGCCCCTAAGCGTATTCTTCACCGCAAGGTGCAGCGTGGCTCCATGAAGGGCCAGGCCAAGGGTAATACCGAGCTGCATTTCGGCGAGTTTGGTATCCAGGCTCTCGAGGCCCATTGGATCACCAACCGTCAGATCGAGGCCGCTCGTATTGCCATGACCCGCTACATGAAGCGTGGCGGTCGTGTCTACATCACGATCTTCCCCGATAAGCCCATCACCAAGAAGCCTGCCGAGACTCGCATGGGTTCTGGTAAGGGTAACCCCGAGGAGTGGGTGGCCGTCGTCAAGCCCGGCCGCATCATGTTCGAGGTCAAGGGCGTGCCCGAGGAGGTCGCTCGCGAGGCTCTGCGTCTTGCACAGCACAAGCTTCCCATCAAGACCAAGATTGTTGCTGCCAAGAACGCTGAGCAGCGCATCCAGAAGGAGATGGCTGAGGAGGCCGCTCTCGAGGCCAAGTGGGCTGCTGAGGACGCCGCCGCCGCCAAGGAGGAGAACTAATGAAGCCCGCAGAGATTCGTGAGCTCTCGGACGCTCAGCTCGTTGAGAAGCTGAAGGAAATGCGCGCCGAGCTCTTTAACCTTCGTTTCCAGATGGCCACCAGCCAGCTGGACAACACCGCTCGCGTCAACACCGTGAAGAAGGACATCGCTCGCGTCCTCACGGAGCAGCGCGCCCGCGAGATCGCAGCGGAGAAGTCCGCTGTCGCCGAGTAGGACCTAAGGAGAGAACATGACTGATTCGCGTAACTCGCGTAAGGTCCGTACGGGTGTCGTTACCTCCGTCTCCGGTGCCAAGACCATCGTTGTCACCATCACCGAGCGCAAGCGTCACCCCAAGTACGGCAAGATGATGACCAGCTCCAAGAAGCTGCACGCTCACGACGAGGAGTGCACGGCTGGCGTGGGCGATACCGTCCGCGTTATGGAGACCCGTCCTATGTCCAAGATGAAGCGCTGGCGCCTCATCGAGGTCGTCGAGCGCGCTAAATAAGCAGTCGCTCTTACGACTTGTACGTTTCCGAAGATGTGCGTATGCCTGGCTTGCATACCACGGGCCGTATAAAGGCTGCGCACCTCTCTTCGGTTCTTAGTTCGGAGGAACATCTACCATGATTCAGATGCAAACCATGCTGAACGTCGCCGACAACTCCGGCGCTCGCAAGATTCGCTGCATCAAGGTGCTTGGCGGTTCCAAGCGTCGTTATGCAGGCATCGGCGATGTGTTCATCGGTGCTGTCCAGGAGGCTACCCCTGGCGCCAACGTCAAGAAGAAGGACGTTGTCCGTTGCGTCGTCGTTCGCACCGTTAAGGAGATCCGCCGCAAGGATGGCTCCTACATTCGCTTTGATGAGAACGCCTGCGTTGTCATCAACAACGATGGTTCGCCCGTCGGCACCCGTATCTTCGGGCCCGTCGCTCGCGAGCTTCGTGACAAGAAGTACATGAAGATCGTCTCGCTCGCTCCCGAGACCCTGTAGTTAGGGGAGATATATGTATATCAAGAAGGGCGATAAGGTCCAGGTTCTCTCTGGTAAGGATCGCGGCAAGCAGGGCGTTGTCCTGCGTGCTCTCCCCGCCGAGAACAAGGTCGTTGTCGAGGGCGTTTCGGTCGTCAAGAAGGCCGTCAAGCCCAACGCTGCCAACCAGCAGGGCGGCATCGTTTCGCAGGAGGCTCCCATCGACGCCTCCAACGTCAATCTCGTTTGCCCCGAGTGCGGTAAGGTTACCCGCGTCGGTCACGAGAAGGACGGCAAGAACAAGCTGCGCGTCTGCAAGAAGTGCGGCCACAAGTTCTAAGCTGCCCGCAACATCAAGTTGCTAGCAAAGGCCCGGATGCCCCACGGCACCCGGGTCTTTTTCTATCCCTACTCATTGGGGACAGACTTAAATGAGTACCCTAACTGGGTAAGCATAAATGAGCGGGCCGTGCTGTATAAATTGCTTGTGTGCGCGTTTATGCGCGTTAGATTGCGTTTAATTACGCACCTATGCGTATATATGCGCCGTTTACGGGGCAATAATGACCGTTTAGCGGTGAGATACGCAAAAACGCGCACAGACGCGCGTGTTTGTGCGAATATAGAGCTGTCAGAAATGCAAGACGTTCTATGACACAGGAGACACATAATGGCAGATTCCAAGCAGGCTCCACTCGACGCCGCGGCAGCCGCCAAAGCAGCATTTGCTTCGGTCCAGGACAAGCCGTTCCCTAACGACATCTTTACGGCTCCCGAGCTCCGTTGGGCTGTGATCGGTTGCGGCGTTATTGCCAACCAGATGGCTCAGTCCCTTGCCCTGGCCGGCCGCAAGCTTACGGGCGTTGCCAACCGCACGCTCACCAAGGCTCAGACTTTTGCCGACCAGTACGGCGTCGAGAAGGTCTATGACACGGTTGAGGATCTCTACGCCGATCCTGACATCGACGCCGTCTACATCACCACCCCGCACAACACCCATATCACCTATCTGCGCGCCGCCCTGGCGGCCGGCAAGCACGTTCTCTGCGAGAAGGCCATCACGCTCAACTCCGCCGAGCTCGATGAGGCCCGCGCCATTGCCGCCGAACACAACGTGGTCCTTATGGACGCTACCACGGTGCTCCACATGCCCTTGTATCAAGAGCTGCGCCGCCGCATGGATGCCGGCGAGTTTGGCCGCATGAACCTCGCTCAGCTCAACTTTGGTAGCTACAAGGAGTACGGCGACCTGACCAACCGTTTCTACAATCGCAACCTCGCCGGCGGTGCCATGCTCGATATTGGCGTATACGCCCTGTCCGTCATGCGCCTGTTTATGGCGAGCCAGCCCGTCGAGGTCGTGTCTCTGGGTAACACCTGCGAGACCGGCGTGGACGTTGCAGGCGGCATCGTCTGCCGCAATGCCGAGCAGCAGCTGGGCGTCGTGAGCCTTACGCTCCACTCCAAGCAGCCAAAGCGGTCGGTTATCAGCTTTGACAATTGCTATGTCGAGGTCAACGAGTATCCGCGCGCCGATCACGCGACGATCGTGTGGACCGCGGACGGTCATCGCGAGGAGGTCGCCGCGGGCACCGAGGCCTATGCCCTGTGCTACGAGATGGCTGACCTCGAACAGGCCGTCGCCGGCGACGATTCCAAGCGTGAGCTTCTGGATTATGCTTCTGATGTGATGGAGCTCATGACCAAGCTCCGCGCCGATTGGGGAGTCGTCTACCCCGAGGAGGAGTAAGCGATGCTTGCGGAAGATAGGCTCAATACGATCGTGTCGATGGTGCAGCAGGCTGGCTCGGTAACGGTGCCCGAGCTTGCCGATGTCCTGGGCGTGACGGCCTCTACCATTCGACGCGACCTACAGACGCTCGACCGAGCGCACCGCATCGCCAAGGTGCACGGTGGCGCGACAAGTCTTGAGCGCGCGCACGTGACGCGCGACCTAACGATCAGTGAGCGCAGTGATCTCCATAACGACGACAAGGAGCGTATCTGCGCCCGCGCCGCGGCGCTCGTGGAGCCCGAGAGCTTTGTGTACATCGATTCGGGTTCGACAACGCTCAGACTCATCGAGCATCTTCCGCATCTCGAATCGGTCACCTATGTGACTGATTCCGTGCTCCATGCTCAGTATCTCGCTGTGCGCGGCATGCGCACCGTGGTGCTGGGCGGCGAGCTTAAACCCGAGACCGAGGCGCTCGTTGGCCCCGATGCTCTGGCAACCCTAGACCGCTACAACTTTAACTGCGGCTTTTGGGGTTCTAACGGCATTGGCGCCGAGCAGGGCTTTACGACGCCCGATATCGAGGAAGCGCAGGTCAAGCGTATCTCGATGCGCCATACAGCCAAACGCTTCGTAATCTCGGACGCCAGTAAGTTTGGCATGGTGGCTCCCGTAAAATTCGCGGACTTCCGTGACGCAACGGTTATCACCGCGGGCGAGGTGCCCGCCAAGTACCAGACGATGGAAAACGTCATCACGGTTTAGCAACGGGGCGAAGTAAGGCCAAAACCACCACAAAGGTGCCTGTCCCCATTGTGGTGGTTCCGATGGCCCCGTCGGGCATGATTTCCCAGTACCCCTGTTTCCATACGACGTGATCATGCCCGCCGGGGCCATCGTATAGATATCGCTTAAAAGCGCCGTCACTTCGGCGCTATCAATCACTCAAACACAAGGTAATACGCAGGTTGTGACCCTCAGAAGGGGAGGGCTGGGCCTGCTTGTGCAAAAGGAGGAAACATGTCAGCTGCAAACGAGAAGGTTGGGGGCGGCACTTACGATGTCGTTGCCATCACGGCATGTCCAACGGGCATTGCTCACACATTTATGGCGGCCAAAGGGTTGGAAGACCAGGCAGCCAAGATGGGCGTGAGCATTAAGGTCGAGACTCAGGGTTCGGGCGGCGCTAAAAATGTACTGACCGCGGCAGACATCGCTGGTGCCAAGGGTGTCATCATTGCGGCGGATAAAAATGTCGAGCTCGATCGCTTCGATGGCAAGTCGGTTTACTCCTGTGCGGTGACGCGTGGCATTAATGACGCCGAGGAACTTATCAATATTGCGCTTGCGGGCAATGCGCCTATTCATCATGTGTCCGGCGGCGCCGCGGTACAGGCGGCTGCCGAGGGCGAATCCGAGGGTTTGGGCCGCAGGGTCTATAAGGACCTGATGAACGGCGTTTCGCACATGCTCCCCTTTGTTGTTGGCGGCGGCATCCTCATGGCGCTTTCGTTCTTGCTGGACCAGGCGGGACTGGGCACGAGCGCATACGGCCACAGCACTCCGGTCGCGGCCTTCTTTAACCTTGCGGGCAACCAGGCGTTCAACTTTATGCTCCCCATCCTTGCGGGCTATATTGCCATGTCCATTGCTGACCGTCCGGGCTTGGCCGCGGGCTTTGTGGGTGGCTGGATTGCAAAGCAGGGCTTTACGTTGGGCTATCTCACCACGGCAATGGATGCCGATGCCCAGGCTCAGCTTGTCTCTGCTGGCTTTTTGGGCGCGCTGCTGGTCGGTTTTGCCGCCGGCATTATCGTCAATGCGCTCAAGAAGGCTGCAAGCGTGCTACCCGAGTCGCTCGACGGTATCAAGCCCATGCTCATCTACCCCGTGCTGGGCATTCTCTTTACGAGTCTCTTTATGATGGCCGTTAACCCGATTATGGGCGTTATCAACACCGCCATTAGCGGCGCGCTCAACGGTCTTTCGGGCACGAGTATCGTTCTTTTGGGCATTATCTGCGCCGGCATGCAGGCGACCGACATGGGTGGTCCCATCAACAAGGCCGCATATGTCTTTGGCACCGCGGCCCTTGCCGAGCAAACGCTGCAGGGCAATATGATCATGGCTGCCGTCATGGCGGGCGGTATGGTACCGCCGCTGGTCATCGCGCTCTCCACGACGTTCTTTAAGAACCGCTGGACCGAGGCCGATCGCAAGGCAGGCCTGGTGAACTACATCATGGGTCTGTCGTTTATCACCGAGGGTGCCATTCCCTTTGCCGCGGCCGATCCGCTTCGCGTGTTGCCCGCCTGCATCCTGGGATCTGCGACCGCCGGCGGTCTGTCGATGCTCTTTGGTTGCGCGAGCCCCGCTCCGCACGGTGGCGCCTGGGTTATCGCGGTCATCACGAACCCGGTGCAGTACCTGTTGGCCCTTGCTATCGGCGCTGTGGTCGGCTGCTTGGTTCTGAGCTTCCTTAAGAAGCCTCTCGACAAGGCTACCGAGTAGCGGGAGCGGAAGGGTCTTGCCAATGGAAAGGCGGCAACGTCCACCAGGGACGTTGCCGCCTTTTGCTGTTTGGGGATTTGTCTCGATCTGTAACAGAAAGAGAGGGATATGGGTTCCAGATGTTACAAGCTGAGATATTTTTCCTGGTGGTCCCATAACGTCTCAATCTGTAACAGATAGACCGGAAAATGGGTTCTAACTGTTACAGATCGAGACGTTTTGGGACCGTGGTTGAGCCATTGCAGCAAAACCACCACAAAGGTGCCTGTCCCCTTTGTGGTGGTTTAGGGCTCCCAGGGGCAGGGGGCTTCGATGTGGATGTGCTCGCCGGTAACGGGATGCGTAAAGGACACGCTGTGGGCGTGGAGCATCAAGCCGCAGGGGCGCGGCGTTCCGTACAGGTCGTCGCCAACCAGGGGGTGATGCTCGCTGGCCAGGTGCACACGGATCTGGTGTTTGCGACCGGTGAGCAGCTCAACATCGATATACGAACGCGTGGGCAGGCCACGACGGCTCTTAAGGCGCTTGAGCACCTTCACGCGCGTCTGCGACGGCTTGCCGCTGGCACCGACGCGCATCTTGCGGCTGTCGTGGCGGTCGCGGGCGATGGGCTTGTCGATGAGCTTTTCGTTCCAGTCGATCTTGCCCTCGGCGAGCGCCAGGTAGTGCTTTTCGAAAGCGTGGTCGATGACCATCTGGTCAAAGGCGGGCTGCGTCTGCTTGTCGAGCGAAAACAGCACCACGCCGGTGGTGTCACGGTCCAGGCGGTTGAGCGGCTGCATGTCGGTTGCGGCAAAGCCGTCGCCCATCGCCAACAGCAGGTCGCTGGCGTAGTCGGTAAGCGTGCGCTCGCCGGTGCCGTCGCCGTGGACGATCATGCCGGCGGGCTTGTCGATGGCCATGAGCCAGGCGTCGCAGTAGAGGACTTGAGGTTCTTCGTTCACGTGTAAGCCTTTCGGTTAGCTGATTCCCACAAACATGCAGCCCGAGGTCGCCCCGCGTAGGCGGGCGGCGGGCTTGCGGCCGGCTTGCGCGGCCTCGACGGCGCGACGAACGCGGGCGACAGCGCGGCCCACCTCATCCGTCTCGAGCAGCGTTCCGTCCACCATGAGACGACGCACGCCGGCATCGAGCAGCTGAGGGACCTGCGGCGTGAGGTCGATGGGATAGGCATCGTACAGGCGAGAGCGGCCGTGGATATCGGTGCGGACAGGCATGACCTTTCCGTCGATATTCTTGAGCGAGAGCTTGCGGGCGCGCAGGCGGCAGTTGGCGCAATCGTGGATGCAGCCGTTGGCAACCTGCAGAATGCAGTGCTCGCTTGTCATGACGCGCGGGCGGCCAAAGACGGTGATGCCCAGAGCCGCGGGCGCGGCGGCGCCGAGCGAGACAATCTCGTCGAGCGTGATTTCGGGCGAGAGCCAAAACGCACCGGCTCCGCGCTCGGCAAGCGCCTCCATGCAGGGCGTGTTGTGCACCGGCAGGCAAGAGCGAATCTCGGCCGTGGCGCCGGCATGCGCGGCTACGGCGAGCTCAGAGATATTGCCGACGGCGACGGTGATTCCAGCATTGATCCAGGGATCGACGCGCTCGTGGTCGACGGCGCGGCAGACCTCGTCGAGTACAGGCACGATACCCTGCTCAAATGCATCGGCGGGGGAGAGCTCGGCCGTATCGAGCGCGTCGGTGGTCATGTAGATGCGCGTGGCGCCCTCGGCACGAACTGCCTCGGCGGCTTCGAGCGTGGTGACGGTGGCGCAGATCTGCGGCTCGTCGCGGTAATGCTCGGGCATGGCGCGGGAATCACTGGTTACAATCGCCGGCAACTCGAGCGTTTTCGCGCGCTCCTCGTACGGCGCCAGAATGGCCTCCTCTAAGGCTTTACAAGCGGCGGCGCGCACCTTGTGCACGGCGGAGAAGCCCATACCGCAGTCGGCGTCGAGCGAAACGTCAAAGCTCGCTGCCTCAAAGGGCGAGGAGCCCATGCGGCCCACATGCTCCACCAGATCGGACGCCTCGACCGCACGGGTCTTGGCGGCCTCGACGGTAAAGCCGGTGGCGGTGGCGGTGAGCGCGGGGTCGTCGCAGCAGGTGAGCGTAACGGTAAACGGCTCGCCCAGGCGCGCCACGACGGACACATCAACAGCTCGGCGGCGCAGCACATCGCGCTTGAGCGCGGCACCGGCGGCGTCGATGGCACGCTGACTGCGAATCACGCGGACGCGGCAGCCCTCGGGCATGCTGCGGGGCACGCGGCACTCGATAACATCGCCCGCGGCGGCATCATCGGCGGCAATGGTGGTCAGGAACTGGTCAAACTCGTTATCGTGGCGAAGTTCCAACAAGTCGCCCTTGCCCACGGGTTCAAACAGCTCAATGCGGGCAATGGCGGCGCGGCGACGGCGGTCGTCGGGCTTGAGGCCACGCACATCGCGGTTGGCCGGGCGGCTGCCCAGCACCGTGCCCACGATCTGGCCGCGGTTGTTGGAGCGCTCGTAGCTCATCATCTCGTCGCCCGAGGTGCCGTCCTGATAGGCGTGCGTAAAGTCGCGGTTGAAGCAGCGCTTGAGCTGGCGCTGGCGGGCGGCTTCCTCGTCCTTGGCAACGGTGGCTCCGGATAGCATGTCGTCAATTTCGCGACGATACACATCAACGATGGAGTACACGTAATCGGGCGCCTTCATGCGGCCCTCGAGCTTGAGCGACGCGGCGCCGGCGTCATACAGACGGCGAACAAGCTGCGAAGTGTTGGTGTCGCGCGGGCATAGCGCACGCTCGCGGCCGGCGGGGGAGAGCGCGCGGCCGTTCTCGTCGATCAGCTCGTAAGGCAGGCGACAGGGCTGAGCGCACATGCCGCGGTTGGCCGAGCGGCCCGCCATGGCAAAGCTCGACAGCAGGCACAGACCCGAGTAGCAAAAGCAGATCGCGCCGTGGCTAAAGACCTCAAGGTCCACATCGGGCTCGGCATCGTGAATGGCGGCAATCTCGTCGATGGAAAGCTCGCGCGAGAGGGTTACGCGGTCGGCGCCCTGCTCGCGGCACCAGATAGTCCCGCGGTCGTCATGGATGTTCGCCTGGGTCGAGATATGTGTCTCGATGCCGGGCATCGTACGCTTGACCTCAAAGAACAGGCCCCAGTCTTGGATGATGAAGGCGTCGGCGCCCAGCGTGGAGCAACGATGGATGAGTTGCAGCGCATCGCCCATCTCGGACTGCTTGATGACGATGTTGACCGTGACGTAGACGCGCGACCCGGCCAGGTGTGCAGCACGGCAGGCCTGCTCAAAGGCCTCGTCGGTAAAGTTGGTGGCCTTGCGGCGGGCGTTGAAGCTGCCCATGCCGCAGTAGATGGCGTCTGCCCCGGCAGCGAGTGCGGCGGCAAAGGGCTCCGGGCCTCCGGCGGGGGCCAAGAGCTCGGGCCTGCGGTTGGTGGTTCGACTGGCGGTTGCGGTCATATCCTGCCTTTCAAAATGCTCAGATACTCAAAAGTATAGTGGTGCTGTTGCGGCGGACGAGCCCTGTGGCCCAAGCAGGATAAAGTCTTCAGCAGCCCTTGCAGCAAAAATGATCCGTTTCCCTCCGTCCCCTATGGATCGCCTGATCCGATGGGGACGGAGGGAAACGGATTATTTTGAGCTTCACCGTCCGGTCGTGCCGTTCAGCGGCTGACAGGCGCCGTTGAGCGATAAAATATTCTCGCAGCGTGATAATAATCTTGCATCGCGCGGAAACCTTGAGTACTATCCCAAATCAAGCGCGGTGTTCAGACCGAACTGTGCCTCCCGGTGTGAACACCGCGCTCACGCTCTCTATTTGATCGTAAGGAGAAAAACATGAGCAAGGCCGTCGTGTCTTCCGATAACGCACCCGCAGCCATCGGCCCGTATTCCCCCGGCATCCAGACCGGCAACATGGTGTTCCTGTCCGGCCAGCTGGGCATCGACCCCGCAACCGGCAAGATG
The DNA here is from genome assembly GCA_900552345.1 of uncultured Collinsella sp. Classification (GTDB taxonomy): domain Bacteria; phylum Actinomycetota; class Coriobacteriia; order Coriobacteriales; family Coriobacteriaceae; genus Collinsella. Next base: position 12,006 of record URZN01000004.1, read on the forward strand.
CCCGAGGGCGTCGAGGCCCAGGCTAAGCAGTCCCTTGCTAACGTCGAGGCTCTGCTGACCGCTGCCGGCGCCACCTTTGCCGATGTCGTCAAGACCACGGTCTACCTGGCCGACATTGCCGACTTCGCTGCCGTGAACGAGATCTACGCTTCCAAGTTCGAGGCTCCGTTCCCCGCGCGCAGCGCTTTCCAGGTTGCCGCTCTTCCGGCCGGCGGTCTGGTCGAGATCGAGGTCGTCGCCGCTCTCTAAGGTGTTGACAACAACTAAACATGACATGCAAAAAGACCCTGCAGTGCGTGTGAACTGCAGGGTTCTTTTGTCACGTGACGGATCGCTTGCGGAGCCACCAAGGGCAGTCTTTTTGGGACGGGGCCATTTTAGCTACCCCTATATGCAGGATTGATTTTACTTGCGGCTCATCGAAATCGTGGGCAGAGGGAGGGTAGCTAAAATAGCCCCGTCCCAAAAAGACTGCCCGCGCTCCATTTTGCTCGTTAGCCTTCCTTGCGGACTTTTTGCAGGTAGCGGTAGACGCTGGGCTCCGAGATGCCCAGCGCGGTGGCGGCGCAGGCCACGGCGCCCTTGAGCATGAACACCCCGTTGCCGTTGAGGTGGCGAATGACGTCCACGCGGTCGCTCTGACCAAGCGACGCTACATCCAGCCCGCGCGCGCTCAGCAACTCGGAAATACTGCGGTCGATGAGTTCCTGCGTAGACTCCGAAAGGCTTTCGACCTCGATAGACGCGGGCTCCGCCTGTCTAGGCGCCGCGTCGAAGCAGGCCATGAGCTGCTGCGCCATGGCGTTGATGGAGCGCACGGTCGAGAGGTCGGTGTTGACGCAGAGCATGCCGACAATCTCGTCATTCTCGCGGATAAAGTACGTCGCCGACTCCAACGTCTTGCCACCGGCACCGCGCCCCTCGTAGCCCGTAATAAACGGCAGGTCGCGATACTTGGCGTCGTGCATGATCTTGAGTGCCAGGTCGGTGGCGGGACCGCCGACCTTGCGGCCGCTCACGATGCCGTTGCGAATATCGACGATGGCGTGGTCGGGATCCGAGAAATCGTGCAGCACGATTTCGCTGTTTTTGCCGAGTATCTGCTCCAGGAAATCGACCATCGGCAAAAAGCGACGTACGGTCTCGTTCACGGGCAACTCCTTTTGGTTCTATCGAAGTGTTCATAACAATTTTTTATCATGGTAACACGCTGCTCATCATCTCGTATATCAGCAGGTACATTGCGTAATACAGACGAACGGTAGGAATTTGGCGGTAAACGGTTGACCAAAAGAAAAGTTAGATGTTATTTTGACCAGACACTTTCCTGACCTGCGGAAATGCGTTATCTCAGCTGAAGAATAGTCTGATAACAAAAAATTATTATTGAGAATGAGAATCATCTTTAATACGATATGCAACGAAGGCACAACCTCAACCCCGCACTGCGTCACAATAGAGCGTTAGATGCGAAAACAACTATTTCGAGGATTGGTGGTCAAATGACCCAGGAGACGGTTACGAACGGCACTGAAGCCCTGTTCACTCGCGAAGGCATGCCGCCCGTTAAGGAAATGATCCCGTGTGCCCTTCAGCACGTACTGGCATCGTTTGCCGGCATCATTACCCCGGCGGTCATCATGGCCGGTGTCTACGGCTTTAATAGCCAGCAGAGCACCGACATCATCCAGGTTGCACTCATTCTTTCGGCAATCGACACGGCCCTTCAGGCCTTCGCTCCCTTCCGTCGTATCGGCGGCGGCCTGCCCATCGTCATGGGCGTTTCGTTCGCGTTCCTGCCGGCCCTTCAGGCCATGGGCGCCTCGGGCTTTAGCTTTGGCGCGCTGCTGGGCGGCGAGATCGTCGGCGGTGCCGTTGCGGTTCTCTTTGGTCTGGCCTACAGCAAGATCAAGTGGCTGTTCCCGCCCGTCGTGACCGGTACGGTCATCTTCTCCATTGGCGTCTCTCTCTATCCCACGGCCGTCAAGTACATGGCCGGCGGTATGGGTACGCCGCTGTGGGGCACCCCGCAGGCCTGGTGCGTCGCTCTTATCACCTTCGCCGTGGTCTTTGCGCTCGCCAACTTTGGCAAGGGCACGCTCAAGCTGGGATCCGTGTTCTTTGGCATGATCGTTGGCATGATCGTCTCCATCCCCTTTGGCATGATCGACTTCTCCAGCGTCGCCACCGCTCAGGTCTTCGCCCTTCCCAAGCTTATGCCCTACGCGCTCGAGTTTGATCCCGAGGTCTGCATTACCCTCGCTGTCGTGTTCCCCATGGTTGCCATCCAGGTTATCGGTGACGTTTCCGCCGCCTGCCTGGGCTCCATCGACCGTATGCCCACCGAGCGCGAGCTCTCCGGCGCTATTGTGTCTCAGGGCCTCACCTCTATGGTCGGCGGCCTGCTGGGCGGTCTTCCCACCAGCGCCCTTGGCCAGAACGTGGGCATCATCTGCTCCAACAAGGTCGTCAACAAGTGGGTCTTTGTGATCATCGCGGCCGTCTTTGCCATCGCCGGCCTGTTCCCGCAGCTCTCTGCCGTCCTTTCCGCCATCCCGCAGCCTGTCATCGGCGGCGCGACCGTCGGCGTCTTTGGCACCATCACCATGAACGGTGTGCGCATGTTCACCCGCGAGGGCCTCACGCAGCGCACCACCACCATCGTCGGCACCTCGGTCGTCTTTGGCCTGGGTATCTGGATGGCCAGCGGTTGCCTTGCCGGCGAGGGCATGCCCACCTGGGTGTCCACCGTCATCGGCTCCAACGCCGTGACCCCCACCGCCATCATGGCCATTGTCCTTAACCTGATTCTTCCGCAGACGCCGGTCGTGGCTCAGCACATCGATGCCGCCAAGGATGCCGCTGTGGATCTGGTCCTGCCCGAGAGCAAGAAGTAACCGATTCGGTGCTATTCGCCGGCGGACGCATCGCCTCGTCCGCCGGCGCCATGCGGCGCCAAGCCGCACTTCAAAGGGCTTGTCCCTTTGGTGAAGCGTTGACGGGAGAGGGCCCGTTTCCGGTGTAGGCCGGCGCTTCGCACTTCCGCCATGTCAGAGGTGTCAAACCCCGCCTCTGATGTTGAAGGGAGCATTTATGCTTCTGGTCGCTAACGGTTCTGTCTTTACCCGCAACGCTCAGACTCCGTTCATTCCCAACGGTGCGGTCGCTATTGACGGAGATACGATCGTCGAAGTGGGCCCCGAGCGCGAGCTCAAGGCCAAGTACCCGGATGCCGAGTACGTCGACGCCCAGGGCAACCTCATCATGCCCGGACTTATCAACTGCCACACCCACATCTATTCGGGTCTGGCCCGCGGTCTTGCCATTAAGGGCTGCAACCCCACCAACTTCCTGGAAAATCTTGAGCAGCAGTGGTGGAAGATTGACGACAACCTGACGCTCGACGGCACCAAGGCAAGCGCCTATGCCACGATTTTGGATTCCATCCGCGACGGCGTCACCACGATCTTCGATCACCACGCGAGCTTCTGCGAGATTCCGGGCAGTCTCTTTACCATTAAGGACGCCGCTCAGGAGCTGGGCATGCGTTCGTGCCTGTGCTACGAGGTTTCCGACCGCCGTGGCCAGGAAAAGTGCGATCAGGCTATTGCCGAGAACGCCGAGTTTGCCCAGTGGGCCGCCAAGGAGCGTCGCGATAACGACAACCACATGATCGCCGCCATGTTTGGCGGTCACGCCACCTTTACGCTGTCGGACGAGACCATGGACAAGATGGCCGAGGCCAACAACGGCCTGACCGGCTTCCACATCCACGTGTGCGAGGGCATGAACGATGTGTGGGACTCCCGCCTCAACCGCGGCGGCATCAGCCCCGTCGAGCGCCTGCTGCAGCACAACCTGCTCGGTCCCGACACCATGCTCGGCCACTGCATCCACGTGACGCCCGCCGAGATGGATATCGTCAAGGAGTCCGGCACCTGGCTGGTTAACAACCCCGAATCCAATATGGGCAACGCTGTGGGCTGCGCCCCCGTGCTCGAGTTCTTCCGCCGCGGCATCCCCGTGTGCATGGGCACCGACGCCTACACCCACGATATGCTCGAGAGCCTTAAGGTCTTCCTGATCATTCAGCGCCACAACGCCGCTATGCCCAACGTGGGCTGGTGTGAGGCCATGACCATGCTGTTCGAGAATAACGCCAAGATGGCCAGCAAGTATTTCGATCGCAAGCTCGGTGTGCTCGAGGCCGGCGCTGCCGCCGACGTCATCGTCATGGACTACAAGCCCTTTACGCCGCTGAGCGAGGAGAACATCGACGGCCACATGCTCTTTGGCATGATGGGCAAAAACTGCCGCACCACCATCATCAACGGCCGCGTCCTGTACAAGGATCGCGAGTTTGTCGGTATCGATGAGGACAAGATCAACGCGTGGACCATGGCTGAGTCCAAGAAGCTCTGGAGCACGCTCAACGATCGCGCCTACTAATTACAAGTAGATTCACGCGCGCCGGATGTTTCGCCGCATCCGACGCGCGTATAGGCGACCTCCGCGGGGTCGCCGGCGCTGTGCTAGCGCTACACCGTATTTGCGCCCGCCGCGCGGTCTCGCCGGGCGTTACAGAGAGGAGCTCATTATGAGCGACATCATGAGGCCGATCCCGTTTTCGCAGCTGATGAACTGGATCATCGAGGAGCACAAGACTCAGGGCGCCGTCTTTGGCGTGCGCAAGATGGTCACGACCAACCAGGAGGGCGCGCTTCCCATTTTTGACGAGCGCATCGAGACTCCGTTTGGCCCGGCCGCCGGCCCCAACACGCAGCTTGCCCAGAACATCGTGGCATCCTACGTGGCCGGTTCCCGCTTCTT
>URZN01000005.1 GCA_900552345.1 uncultured Collinsella sp.
CGAGAGAGGCTCCGGTCTCGTGGGCTCGGAGATGTGTATAAGAGACAGGTGTAGAACGCCGTCTGGCGCTCGCCGGCCGCGCGGAATCCGCATCCGTACGCACCGCCCTTCACGCGGATCTCGTTCCACAGGTAGTCGTAGGAGAGCGCGTTGGCGGCAACCGCCCAGGCGCCCGTCACGTCAATGCCCAGACGGCGCGGGTCGCACGCGCGCGCAGCAAAGCAGATGTCGCTGGGGATGACGAAAGCCTCGTGACGGTCGCGCGGCTCCGGCACCACGAGCGCGTTGCGGCCGGCATCGGCGCCGTCGCCCGCGCCAAGCCCCAGGTCGCCCGCGGCATCCCAGTACGCATTGAAGTCCTCGTCGCTGCCGGTAAAGCTCGCCATGCAGCCATCGGCCACAAAGATGTGGTCTGCCAGCGCGGAAAGCTTGGCGCGCAGGTCGTCCAGTCGCTCGTCAAAGTGGTCGAGCAGATCGCGCAGGAACAGGTAGAAGTCCACGCCCGAAAGCTGCTCACGCACCACGGCCGAAGGCGAGCTGTAGCTCATAGCGCGGCCGAGCGCCGCCGAGTGGCCGTTGTTGATAAAGCCCTGCTCAAGCCCAATGCGAATCTGCGTGAGCACGTCGCGCACGCGGTCGGCGTCGGCATCGAGCAACAGCGTGCTCGACCACACCTCGCGCGGCAGGCTCGCCAGCGCGTCGATCTTTTCGGACAGGGCACCGGCGCTCACCAGCAGGTAGGGGCGCACGCCGTCCACGTCGGGTTGCGTCATGACCTCGGTCGTAAAGCTCAAAAAGCCCAGCTTGCCGGCGAGCAGGTTGTCGAGTTCCTCGGCCGAATGCTCGCGCGTGGGCAGCTGCTTGAGCAGGCGGCAGAGCAGCGTTACATAGGGCAGGTCCTCAAATGCGACGCAGCTCAGGTCGAAGTACTGCATGGCGTAGGCCAGGCGGTTGGTGGGAATGCCGTGGCGCAGACAGGGGATGGGCGCGGTCGTGTCCACAACGAGCGGCGGCTCGGGGCGCGCCTCGCCAATGTCGGATACACGCAGGCGCGGCAGCGTGGCCTTGTCCTCGGGCGTGTCCTCGGCCTCCTGCGCGGCACGCAGTACGGCCGTGCGCTCGACCACGTCCGCCAGCTCGGCATCGGTCATGGCGTCGCGCTTGGCAGCCAGCTCGGCAGCTTCGGCACCCTCCGCACCCCCGGCAGCGTCCACCGGCACCAGCTCGACCAGCGCCATGTGGTCGTTTTCCAGCACCAGCTCGCGCAGCAGGTCCTCAAAGTAGCTGCCGTCCAGCTCGCCGCGCAGCTCCTCGTACACCGGGCCGTACTTGAGTGCTAGCGTCGCGGCGTCGTCATCGTAGAGCCAGGTGCTCAGCGCGTCGCACGCAATAGCCACGCCGTCGGCGATGCCATAGTCGCGCTGGCGCAGGTCGTATTCGTTGCTGCTGATGATAGCCTCCAGGCGCTCGCGCGGAACGCCGTGCTCGCACAGGTCGCGGCAGGCGTCTTGGAACGCGCGGCGCAGCTCGCGCGCCACGCCGGGCTGCGCGTTTTGCAGCATGATGAGCTCGTAGGGTTGCAGGCTCTCGGCCGCGGTGTAGCTCACCACGTTGCCGCCCAGGCCGGCGGCCAGAATGGCCTTCTTAACCGGCGCCTCGTTGGAGCCCAGCAGTGCCTCGAACAGGATATCCGCCGCGATCGTGCGCTTGCGGTCGAGCGCGCTGCCCAGCACCAGGCCCAGGCCTACCAGGGCGTTCTCGGGCGTGGTTGCCATCTCGACGCGCTTATACTCGCAGGTCACAGGCTCCTGCACGTCCAGCGGATTGGGCGCCAGCGTGGACGGGTCCTCGCCGGCGGCAACGGCAGCGTCCATGCGGCGGCTCGCGGCGCTCGGCTGCGACAGGTAGCGCTCGTCCAAAAATGCCAGCGCGCGGTCCACGTCCAGGTCGCCGTAGAGCGTGATGTAGGAGTTGGAAGGATTGTAGTGGCGCGCGTGCGTGTCCAGGAACTGTTCGTAGGTGAGCGCGGGAATCGCGCGCGGGTCGCCACCGCTCTCGTGCGCATAGGCGGTGTCGGGATAGAGCGCGGCGTTGACGGCGTCGTCCAGCACGCTCATGGGGTCGGACAGCGCGCCCTTCATCTCGTTGAACACCACGCCGTTATAGCGCAGCGTGCCCTCGCGCAGGCTCGCGGAGCTGCCCTCGCCCTCGCCTTCGGCGCCCTCCGGCAGGTCCAGCTCGTAGTGCCAGCCCTCCTGCTCAAAAATGGTGGGCTTGGTATAGATGGCCGGGTTGAACACCGCGTCCAGGTACACGTCCATCAGGTTGTACAGATCCTGCTCGTTGGTTGTGGCAACGGGGTAGATGGTTTTGTCGGGGTAGGTCATGGCGTTGAGGAACGTCTGCATGGAGCTCTTGATTAGGTCGACAAACGGCTCCTTGACGGGAAACTTGGTCGACCCGCACAGCACTGAGTGCTCAAGAATATGGAACACGCCGGTGGAATCGGCCGGCGGCGTCTTAAAGCCAATGGCAAAGGCCTTGTTTTCGTCGTCGCACGCCAGGTACAGCAGGCGAGCGCCCGATGCGGTGTGGCGCAGCACGTAGGCGTCCGAGTCGAGCTCGGGCACGATCTCGCAGCGCTCGACGGCAAAGCCGTGGCAGGTGGTACCGGGCACCAGCAGCGCGGCAGCAGCGGCGCGCGGGTCGGTTGAGGTGGTGGGCATATGCAGTCTCCTTTGACGCCCCAGCGGGGGCGAATCGAGTCGAATCCTCGAGAGTATACCCATATGGAGCGCGGCTCTGCAGCGAACTGAAGACGATGTGGGTGGACTAGCCTAGCTAGGCTGATAACGCATGCCGCGGGTAGCCGCTGCACCCCGCTAAAGTGAAATAACACCCCGTTTACCGAATCATTTAGGAAATATATGGACTCCTAAAAAGTTCTAATACAATATAAATCATCTATCTATAAGCTGCTGATTCCTTGCAAAGGTATGGTTGATATGGTTGAAGCAAATAGCGTTATCCCTCTGTATAAACAGATTGTCCGTGCGCTCTCTGATTCGATCGCCAACGGCACGTACCGCCCGGGAGATAAGCTTCCGACCGAGGCGGAGCTCATCGAGCAATTTGGCGTGAGCCGAATAACGGTTCGCTCCGCAATTAAAGAAATGGAAGATGCTGGGCTTGTTGAGAGGGCCCGCGGCAAGGGCACGTTCGTTTCGTCGGACACACAGATGTATGCCGCGGACGACCGTGAGAGCTTTACCCATTCGTGCCAGCTTGCGGGAAAACAGGCGTCTACCAGGGTTCTCGCAATGGGCTGGGACTTCCCAAGCCTGCGAGACGCGAAGTTCCTGGGCGTAGACGATACCCAAAAGGTATTGCGTAGTCGTCGTCTGCGCCTTGTGGATGACAAGCCCACGATGCTGGAAACCAATAGCTATTCCGCTGCGCTTTCTTTTTTGGAGCATGAATCCCTCGAGGATTCGCTGATGGCGGTACTCGATCGCCAGGGGATCAAGATGGGCCCCAATACGCGTACGCTCGAGGTCTGCTATGCGAGCGAGCTCGAGGCGGCATACCTTAACGTGGAGCTGGACTCTCCACTGCTTCTGTTTGTCGATAGACGTTATGCTCCAAGCGGCGAGCCGCTTTTCATCTCCCGTCAGGTGTACTGCACCGAGCGACTGAAGTTCTATTTGTAAATTAGAGATAGATTGGTCAATTTACCGACCAATTGCTACCGTTCGCGGATTTGGAAAATAGACACACCGCGTAGGGTAGATTGCTAATATACTTTGTTATGACAATATAGTACGTCTTATTGATATTGGAGAACTATGAATAAGATATTGCTAGCGAGTCATGGTTATCTCGCCCAAGGTATGAAGAGCTCTCTCGAGATCCTGATGGGCGCCAACGACCGAATCGAGTGTCTGTGCGCCTATGTCGATGACGACACGAGGGATGTCGCAGCGCTTATCGATGCTTGGATGGAGTCGAAGGACCCTGCCGACTCTTGGTTTGTCGTGACTGACATCTTTGGCGGCTCTGTAAACAACGAATTCATTCAGAGGCAGACCGCCGGATCGTTTACGTTGATCACCGGAATGAACTTGCCGCTGCTGGTGGAAATGGCTACACAGCTGGACTCCCTGGATGCGGACAAGGCCAAAGCTGCGGTCGAGGGATCACGTTCGTTTATCATGCTTTGTGAGGCGGCGGACATGCTTGCCGATGTCGAAGAAGAAGAGTTCTAGTTAGTTCTGGTTCGAGCCCTAGCTAAGGGTCACGCCTGTCATTACCTTTATTACGTGCGGAGATGATTACGATGATTAAGCTTACGAGAGTTGATTACCGATTGATTCACGGCCAGGTCGCCATGTCTTGGACACATGCGCTGGACGTCGATTGCATCCTGTGTGCCAGCGACGCCGTGGCAAAAGACGACATGAGAAAAGCCGCTTTGAGGCTCGCCCGCCCCAGCGGCGTTAAACTCGTCATCAAGGATGTTGACGCTGCTATCGAGGCGCTCAACAGCGGCGTCACCGACAAGTATTCGCTGTTTATCATTGTCGAGACGATCGAGGATGCCTATCGCCTTGCTAAGGGTTGCAAAGACATCAAGGAGATCAATTTGGGCGGAACTCGAAAGTCTCCCGAGACCACGCTTCATCCGACCCCCGCGATCTTTGCGACCGAAACCGATGCCGAGCATATCCAAGAGCTTGTCAACGATGGCGTGGTTATCGAAATCCGTCAGGTCCCCAATGACTCAAAGGTATTTGCCAAGGACGTTTTCTAGCTGGAAACATACCATTGTCTGGCATTTATTAATCAGGTCCTCCTTTCTTAAGCCCGTCGATCATTTGATCGGCGGGCTTTTTATTAAAGAAAAATCAAAAAAATCTGAAATAGTTCTTGCATAGTTAGTTATATAAAGTATTATAACGTCATGGGATGAATGAAGGGTTCATCCAAGTGAGTTAGGAGTAAGGGATGTTCAATTTCGATGAGCCTCGTTACGAGAAGGTTGTGAGCGATGCCCTCGCTCTCCGTCCTCAGATTGAGGCTGCCGTGGACAAGGTCTGCGAGCAGGGTTATTCCAACATCTTCTTCATCGGCTGCGGCGGCACCTGGGCCCACACGCTCCCGATGAAGTATTGGGTCGAGACCACCACGGCCGACGTCGACGTCCACTGCGAGATTGCCGCTGAGTTCCTTGCATGCCCGCCCAAGACCTTCAACAAGGACTCGGTCTGCGTCTTCTCCACCCGTACCGGCACCACCCCCGAGATCATCGAGGCCGCCAAGTTCTGCCAGGAGCAGGGCGCCCGCACGCTGATGTATGTCTCCAACGACAACACCCCGGCCACTGAGTACGCCGATTACAAGTTCTTCAGCTTCGCCGAGGACGACGTTCTGTGCGAGGCCATCTACACCTACCAGATCACGCTGGTCGCCCGCTTCCTCAAGAACGCCGGCGCCTTCCCCAAGTACGACACCTTCATGGAGGAGTTCGGCAACATCGCTCCGTACCTCATCAAGGCCAAGGACGCTCAGGACGAGCGCTGCGCCGCCATGGCCGAGGACTTCAAGGACACCGACTACCACATGGTGATCGGCTCCGGCATGCTCTGGGGTGAGGCCTACGACTACGCCATGTGCATTCTCGAGGAGATGCAGTGGATCAAGACCAAGTCCATCCACGCCGCCGAGTTCTTCCACGGCACCATCGAGCTGTGCGAGGAGGGCACGAGCCTCATCATGCTCTACGGCGAGGACGACACCCGTAAGCTCATGGACCGCGTGGACAACTTCACCCACATGCTCGCCGACGAGAAGGGCGTCCATGTCCGCGTGAACAAGTTCGACACCGCCGAGGTCGAGCTGCCGTTCAGCGACCCCGAGTTCCGCAAGATCGTCTCCCCGATGGTCACCTACACCATCACCGAGCGTCTGAGCTGCCATCTCGAGCACGTCCGTAACCACCCGCTCACCACGCGTCGTTACTATCACCAGATGAACTACTAATCCTCTCAAATTGCTGCGGTTGTCTGCAGGCGAGCTGCGCAGAATGCCTCGCCTGCAGACCTGTTTCTGGGGTTGATCGAAATGGTTGTCCAGTATCTTCTAGTTGCACTGGTCGCATTTATTGCGTCCATGGACGAGCAATTATTTGGCATTACGATGCTTGGTCGTCCGCTGTTTACGAGCCTGTTCGTTGGCTTAATCCTTGGCGATGTCCAGCAGGGCGTTATCGTCGGCGCTGCTTTGGAGTCCATGTTCATGGGCGCCATTATGGTCGGTGCGGCGGTTCCTCCCGAGGTCTATGCTTCCGGCGTGCTTGGCTGCGCGTTTGCCGTCATTACGGGTACGGGCACGGCAACTGCCGTCGCACTCGCCCTTCCCGTCTCCGTCTTCCTTCAGGTGTGGCGCAACTTCTGCTACGCCGTTCCGGGTGCCTTTGCCTGCAAGAAGATTGAGACCGCTCTGGCAAATCGCGATCTTGCCAAGGCGAACCTGTACCATCTGACCGTCGTGCCGCTGTCGATTGGCATTCCGTCTGCACTGCTGGTGTTTTGCTCGCTGTTCTTTGGTGCCGACCTCATCAACAATGCGCTCAACGCGATTCCGCAGTTTGTGATGGACGGCCTCAACGTTGCATCCGGCGTCATGGTCTGCATCGGCTTCGCACTTCTTATTAGGACCATGGGCGATAACAAGCTGCTTCCTTGGCTGTTCCTGGGATTCATTATGGTCATCTACCTCAAGATGGACGTTATCGGCGTCGCCGCAGCTGCCATTTGCGTCGCACTGCTCCTGGCCTTCCGCGAGGGCTCGTCCGGTCCGCAGGCGGTTGCCGAGGATGAAGAGGAGGACTTCTAATGGCTACCCAGAACACCGACCTCAAAGAGGCCAAGAAGGACGCGATTATGACTCCCGATATGTATCGGAGCATGTTCCTTCGCCAGTTTACGAGCCAGTGCTCGCAGTCGTACGACAAGATGATGGCAATGGGCTTCATGTACACCATTCAGAAGCCCCTGCGAAAGATCTATCCCAACGACGACGATTACTATGCGGCGCTCGATCGCCATACCGAGTTCTTTAACATCACGCCTCATGTGCTTCCGTTTGTAGCCGGCCTTACGGTTTCGATGGAAGAGCAGGCGGCTGCCGATAAGAACTTCGACACGTCCTCGATTAACGCTATGAAGGTCGGCCTCATGGGACCGCTTTCCGGCATTGGTGATTCGTTCTACTGGGGTACGTTCCGCGTGGTCGCCGCCGGCATTGGTATTGGCATCGCGTCGACGGGCAACCCGCTCGGCCCCATCGTGTACGCGCTCATCTACTCCGTGATTAACTTTGCAACGCGTATCGTCGCCGCCCATCTGGGATACGACCTGGGAACCAAGTTCCTGCAGCAGTCCGAAGAGAACAACCTTATGTCTCGCATGACGCATGCTGCCGGTGTCCTCGGAATGACCGTTATCGGCGCCATGATTGCGGCACAGGTCTCACTGTCCACTGCTTTGACCTTTGATGTGGGTGGTTCGGAGATTGTCCTGCAGGATCTGTTCGATTCGATCTTCCCCGGTCTGCTGCCCTTGCTGGCAACCTTTGCCTGCGTCGCCCTGTACAAAAAGGGCGTCAAGACCATTTGGATTATTATTGGCATCTTCGCGATCTGCATCATCGGAACGGGCTTGGGAGTGTTCGCGGCGGCGTAATGTTGACTGCTATGCTCGCGCGTTGGATAACTAACTGACCGTTTGAAAACGGGGTTCGGCGTAAGGCCGGCCCCGTTTTTTGTTTGAGGGATTTCCCGACCGTCCAAAAATCCACGCCCATGCATCACTCACACATCTCTCATCTCTCATTCCTCACTAATACGAGAGATAACTGAAAGACGAGAGATAAATATGAGAGATAACTGATCAGCAAAGAGACAAGCAATCATGGTATTGTCTCAATACTGATTGTTCTACCAGCAAAAACATGTTTAAATGAAACAAATGGCAGATATCTTATCTTTCATCTCTCACTTATCTCTAATATGAGAGATAGCAGAAAGATGAGAGATAATTACGAGAGATAACTGAGAGACGAAGGAAATCTATTCGCGGTATTCTCCGCCGGGCCGAGCGAAAGGACGTGCAGATGAACGAAAACGAGCTGACCGGTCTGCTCGAGTCTTTAAGGCGCATGGGCTCGGACGATCTTAACGTCGAGGTCAAGGAGAGCGCCACGACGCTTTCCCGCGACGTATGGGAAACGGTTAGTGCATTCGCGAATACCGCTGGCGGAATTATCGTGCTCGGCGTGAGCGAGCGTGCGGGCTTTGTCCCGGTTGAGAACTTTGAGACCGAGAAGGTGCTCAACCAATTCGTAGCGGGCATGGGTGATGCCGGCGGTCGCGGAAAACTGGCCAATCCGCCCAAATACACCATTGAACGCGTGGAGCTCCAGGGCACCGTGGTTCTGGTCATCACAATTGAGGAGCTCGACCCGTCGAGCAAGCCTTGTTATGTCATAGAGCGGGGCGCTCAAGGCGGCAGCTACAAACGCATCGATGACAAAGATGTTCCGCTTTCGTCGACCGAGGTCCTGTCCTTGTCGTCGTATGAGCGGACGAGCCCCAGTGATCGCGATGCAGTGCCCGGTGCGGTCGCAGGCGATCTTGACGAGGCCCTGGTCGACCGCACGATAGAGCGTGCTTTCTCACTGACACCCCGTGCGATGCGCGGCGCGCCGGACAAGAAAACGAAGCTGGAGCGCCTGAATTTCCTCGACTCCCAGGGCAACGTGACTAAGGCCGGGCTCCTGGCTGCGGGTGCCTATCCTCAGCAGTTCTATCCCAAGCTCTTTATCGATGTGGCGGTCTATGCCGGAACGCAGAAGGGCGCGGCGGGGTCGTTGAGGTTCATGGACCGTACGATCTGCGAGGGGACGTTGGGCGAAATGGTCTCGGATGCCGTCGCGGCAGTCGTCAAGAATTTGCGGCGAACCTCGACGATCCAAGGCGTCTCGCGTGTCGACTCGCTGGAGATTCCCGAGGAGGTCCTGCGCGAGGCAATCGCCAACGCCGCAATCCACCGAGAATACGGAGATCGGTTCTGTGGACAATCGATTGCTGTCGACGTTTTTGATGACCGTATCGAGGTGACGAACCCCGGCGGCCTATACGGGGGAAAGACTCGCGAGAACTTGTTTGACGGCAGCTCCCGATGCCGTAACGCGACGCTCGTGAAACTCATGTCGATTGTCCCGCTGCCGGATGGCGCAGGTTCGCCGGCTGAGGGCAATGGCTCGGGCATCCCGATGATGATCGATGCCATGCGCGCGCATGGTCTGGCCGAGCCCCTGTTCTGCCCGGGGTTCGATCGGTTCAAGGTCGTACTTTACCGTTCAAAGATCGAGCCGGTCGATCATGGCGGGGGCTTAATTGTGACGGCACTCAAACATTACGGCGAGCTGGGGACGCGTGAGCTGGCAGAGCGCACGGGGCTCACAATTTCCCAGGTTAGGTCGCGCGTCAACGCGCTCATTGCTCAAGGCGAGCTTGAGCCCACGGCGCCGGCGACGAGCCGCAACCGCAAGTATCGACTGTTGGAGCGCGTGGAATAAATGCGTTAGCGGACGAGGCGACCCAATAATCGACCCTCGATTGGCGCCCACTAAGGTTAAGCGGTTGTTGCCCAGTTGACGGTGATGCTAAAGACTCGGCTTACGCCGGCATGGCCGCGAACCCGTCCATCAAGAACAGCCTAAGAACCAGCTTGATGACATATCCCGGTTTGACTTCAGCCGCGTCAAAGACATGGCGCTCGGCGAGCTCGCTGCAGTATGTATAGATGTCGCGGATAAGGTCCGCGCCCGAAAGCGTAAACATGTAGCCTGCGTCCGAAAGCGCATTGGGCGCGGCGGGCAACTTGGCCATGTGGCAGAACGTTTGCAGGTCGGGCGCCATAACATTCTGGTAGTCGAGGTGGCCGCTGGCATCCTGTGCGGCAAGCTCCAATTGGCGCACAAAATCCAGCGCCGCTGCCAGCACAAAGCTCGGCGTAGGCGCATTGACGTCCTGAGTGGTCGCCACGAGCCTGCCCGCCGCCTGCGTGACAAGCCAAGCGACCTCGCGCTGGCAACGCACGGCCTTGCGCGTAACCGGCTTGATGGACGAAGAAGAAACGCTCCCCTTAGGCGGATTCGAAGCAGCCATAAGACCCCCCCCATGAACAATCCGGCCCAACAAGCCCGGATGAAACACGTGTTACATCAGTATACAGGGGAGTGGGGTAGCGGGGTACGAGCGCGCCAGCGGCAAACCGAGAGCATCAACGATGTGCCGATCACGGAATGAGATCTCGTAATAATTGACTCTCGGTCATATTATTGAGGGGCATGACTCGCGTTCGTATGGTTGTAGGTGCTGGCGATGAACGACATTGACCTTGCTGTTCCGTTGATGGATGGACCAAGCTATGACCGTGCCTGCAGTCTCGTGCCTTCTGAATACGTTGAGGCATGGGAGTGGTTTCTGGGTGAGGAGCAGCGCGGCGGCGTTTGGACCAGCCTTCCGCACCACACCAAGGAAGATAGCCCTCAGTATCAGTATCGTTTGAGAATTGGCTCGGACTTCTTTCCCGTAACGCGGGATTCAGGGATCTTCTGGCCGGGCCAGGATCGGGTGAAGCAAGATCCCAATAAGATCTTTGCGCTCTCGGTCCATAACTCTAAAAAGAGCTTCTACACCGATGTGCCTCCGCTCTATTTGGACGATGGTACGTGGGTCATTAAGTATTCGGTTCAAGCGCCGGGTACCGTTGGTTTTCGAGACCAGAATTACAACCGTAAAATGCTCAACTGCATGGAATGTGGCGTTCCAGTCGGAGTCATATTTGCAACCGAGGTGGGCTATAAGGTGCTCGGCCTTGCGTTTGTTGAGCGGTTCGAGCCCGAAAACGGATGGTTTGTTCTGCACGGTCCTGTTCATAAAGGCGGGCCGGACCCTCGTTTTGCGCCCGACATGAGTTATCTGAAGCGCACGCCCGTCGATATTGAGTTTGCCGGACAGGGCGCGACCGACGACGAAAAGGTCCGCTATGCGTTAAGGCGCGAGCGATTGGGGCAACAATGGTTCCGCAAGCAGCTCGTTGCCGCCTATGACGGCCGTTGCGCGGTGTCGGACTGCGGCGTCAGCGAAGCTCTGGAGGCTGCGCATATCGAGAATTACTCGGGACCCAAATCGCAGGTTGCCAGCAACGGCATTCTGCTTCGGCGCGACCTTCATTCCCTATTTGATGCTCACCTGATTTCGTTTGAGCCTGTTTGCGGCGAATATCGGCTGTGCGGATCGTACCTGCTGGATAAGACTGACTACGCTTCCTTTGCGGGTGCGACGCTAAGGCAGCCGAATGAGCGTCAGTGGCGACCCAATACGGTGTTTCTTGAGGCCCATCGCATTGAGTTCGATCGCTCGGAAAAGAAGCGTGAAAAGGCGGGGCTTCTGCCGTATTAGCGTATTTGGCTTTGGCATTCTTTGACGATCGTGTTGTTTGATCGGATCGCGTGGCGATGCAATCTCGCGCACGCCCGCCGGTGCATGCTCTTCCTGATTTGTATAGCGAGAGGGGAGCGTGTATGAGCTGGCGAGGCGATATTGCGATGGGGAAGTACGGAAAACTGCCGTGTGCCCTTATCGACAACAATATGTTTCCGAGCGTAGAGGTTGATTGCGGGTCGTTTGTCGTCGCCTGCCCTTGCTGCGACTCGCAAATACCGTGTCTCGACATTCGGTTCATCGATGCGTGCGACAGGCTCAGCGACGAAGTGAGAAAACGGACAGGCGTTCATATGCCGGTGTATCCGGAGAAATGCCCTGTTTGTGGCCTCGATATCGTGTACGACGCCGGCGACGAGGGATAGGTGATGCGGAGGAGCTGACTGTGAAGGCCTCTCCGTCCCTACAAATAAATCCCCTCACCGAGCTGCTTATGGAACTCGGCGTGATGGTCGCGTACCCAGGTAAAGAGCACCTGGTCAAAGTCGGTGCGCGCGGCTGGGATGCCAAAGACGCCGGCAACTTCGACGCGCACAAACTCCAGTGCCGGCAGCTTGTTGATGGCAGTGAGGGCAAACGGGGACGAGGGCTCCTCGAACAGATAGCGGCTGCCTTGCAGCGCGTCGCAACTGGTGCACGTGTTGCCGAGCGACGGGGCTTTGGAGGCTCGCGCGCCTACGGGCTTGTAGCCGCAGCGCTTATGAAGGTAGTCGCGGATCTCGCCCGGCACGCAGCCAAGAGCGGGCACGATGGCGAGTGCGTTGGCGTTGGCCGTGTCGATGACAATGTGCCCGGCTTCGTTGGGCGCGTGTGCGATGGCGATGCTCTCGTCGTTATCGGTTCGATAGGGAATGCCAAAGGCCGCGACCGAGGTCTCTTTGTGACACTTCCAGCACTCGCGCTTGCCCAGTACTAGAAATATATACGGCGCAGAGGGGTCGGATCGGTCAACACCGGGCAGCCACTCGGCAAAGGGCTCGGGGTTGACGCCGCTGGGTACATACCAGATCTTCTTGGTCCGGTCCCATTTGGCGCCCAGCGCCTTGGCTTCTTCTTTGTGCGAAAAGGGAACATCGAGCTCGGTGCGCATGGCGGCTCCTTGGTGCTGCAGGTGCAAGTGGCTCAAGGATACCGCAGGGCGCAGACATCGCGGCGTTTTGCTGAGAAGTTGCGGTGCGGATGGGTTCGAGACGTGTTGGTCTCGGCCTCGGTGGCTATTGGGGCGGTTTTGATTGACTACGGAGTCAGCCGGGATAGGCACTTGGGTCGCTGACGCGGTTTTGTACATGGGCAGGGTGGTTGGAGCAGTTTGCGGCGCAGTTTTGTGCCCGGCTGTTGTTGATGTTGGGGTATTGAATTTGTTTGGCAGCCATTCGTCAGGTGAATTGATGTTACGTTGCGATGACGGTTGGAGTTGCCAGCGGATTTGGCGACATAAAACAAAACAGCTCAGAGACATAGCCTCTGAGCTGTGAACATTTGGTGGGCGTTAGAAGATTTGAACTTCTGACCTCTTCCGTGTCAGGGAAGCGCTCTCCCCCTGAGCTAAACGCCCGATCAAGGGTGCGCAAGCGCGCAAGGGATAATATAACGGAGCCTGAACTCGGTGGCAAGAACATTTTTAAAAATCGCTTACATTGTGGAATTCGGGGGCTTTGTCATATCCATTTCAAAAGAGCCTGCTGCCGCGATTTGGCTGTTGCATAATGCAAGCCCATTGTGGTATCGAGCTATGGAAAGACGTCTGCGGAATTGTCCTACCGATAAACGGACAAGCCTCCAGCTGGTGCCTTTGCCGTGGTAAGGTAAGCCGAATTGCTTCCAGACTGTTTCGGGGGAGTGGGATGAGCAAAGAGTGTGTCGAGCAGGTCGAAGGCGCAGGGGCTTCGGTGCCGATGACCGATATATCGAACATTGATGTGCCCGAGGGCACTGACGAGCTCAGCCGCAGTACCCGCCGTGCATGGCGCGACCGCCTGAACAGTGCGTCGACGCGCAAGATGATTACGGGCGTTCTGGCCACGCTGGTGGGTGGTTCGTTTTGGGGTTTTTCGGGTACCAGCGCGAGCTTCCTGTTCGATACCTATCACGTTGATACCCTGTGGCTTATGAGTGTGCGCCAGATTCTCGCCGGTCTGCTCTTTATGGCCGTGGTGGTCACGCGCGATCGCGAGCGTCTGGTTAAACTCTGGACCACGCCCGCCGACCGCAGACAACTGCTGCTTTTTACCGCTTTTGGCCTGCTGTTCAACCAGTTCTGCTATCTTTCGGCCGTGCGCCTGACCAATGCCGGAACCGCGACGGTGCTTCAGTGCCTGCAGCTGGTCATCATTATGGGATACACCTGCGTTATCGACCGCCGCAGGCCGCGCACGCGCGAGGTTATCGGCATTGGCTTGGCTCTGGGCGGTACGTTTTTGATCGCCACCGGCGGTGACCCCACCAGCCTGAGCATCTCGCCGCTCGGCCTGGTCGCGGGCCTTATGTGTGCGGTCAGCGCCACCTGCATGGCGGTGATCCCCGCCAAGATCCTGCCCGAATATGGCAGCCCCATCGTCACGGGTTCGGCTATGCTCACGGCGGGCATCGTTTCGTGTGCTTTCGTTCGCCCTTGGGCGCATATGCCGGCGCTCGATGTTGCCGGTATCGAGGCGCTCGCGGTGTTCGTGGTCATCGGTTCGTTTTTTGCCTACATGCTCTATATGCAGGGCGTTAAGGACATTGGCTCGGTCCGCGCAAGCCTCATCGGAACTGTGGAGCCGGTCTCGGCAACCATTACTAGCGCCGTTATGCTGGGCACGGTGTTTTTGCCGACCGACTTGATTGGCTTTGCCATGATCATCGTGATGATGTTCCTCACAGTGTAGCCCCTGCGGTTGCTTTAAAGGATAATAGGCTGGCGGCGCGTTGCTTTGGCGGCGCGCCTTTGTCTATAGAGAGGATCTCTTATGAAGTACTTTGGCACCGACGGCTTTCGCGGCGAGGCCAACGTTGGGCTGACGGTAGAGCATGCTTATAAGATCGGCCGCTTTGTGGGTTGGTATTACGGTGCCAACCGCGAGCGCAAGGCACGCGTGATCGTGGGCAAGGACACGCGTCGCTCGAGCTACATGTTCGAGGCGGCGCTGGTGAGTGGCCTGGTCGCGAGCGGTGCGGACGCCTATATGCTGCACGTGATCCCCACGCCGGGCGTGGCGCATCAGACCGTGGAGGGCTGCTTCGATTGCGGCATCATGATCAGCGCGAGCCACAACCCGTTTTGCGATAACGGCATTAAGCTCGTCAACAGCGACGGCTTTAAGATGGACGAGGACGTGCTCGAGCTCATCGAGGACTATATCGATGGCAAGAGCGAGGTGCCGCTGGCCACGGGCAACCAGATCGGTGCCACGGTGGACTATATGCAGGGCCGCAACCGCTATATTGCCTCGCTCATCGCGAGCGCGAACTTTTCGCTGCAGGGCGTCAAGATCGGCATCGACTGCGCCAACGGTTCGGCGTCCTCGGTGGCCAAGCCGGTGTTCGACGCGCTGGGCGCCGACGTGCGCGTGATCAACGCCGCGCCCGACGGATTTAACATCAATGTGGACTGTGGCTCCACGCATATGGAGCGCCTACAGCGCCACGTGGTGGAGCAGGGCCTGGACGTGGGCTTTGCCTACGATGGCGATGCCGACCGCTGCTTGGCCGTGGATGAGCGCGGTCGCGTGGTCGACGGTGACCAGATCCTGTACGTGTGCGGCGTGTACCTGAACAAGCACGGGCGACTCTCGGGCGGTACCGTGGTTCCGACGATTGCCAGCAACTTTGGCCTGGTCAAGTCGCTGGAGCTTGCCGGTCTGAGAGCCGTGACCAGCGGCGTGGGCGACCGTCACGTGTATGCCAAGATGCGCGAGGGCGGCTTCAGCCTGGGCGGCGAGCAGACGGGCCATACGATCTTTGGCGATATCGAGCGCACGGGCGACGGCATTATGACCTCGCTGCGCGTGATGGAAGTGATTCGCGCCGAGCGCGAGACGCTCTCGCAGCTCACGGCTCCGTGCAAGCTGCTGCCGCAAGCGCAGGTTGCCGTGCGCGTGGCCGACAAAGATGCCGCGCTCGAGAACATGGGCGTGCAGAACGCGATCGCCGAGGCCGAGGCCGCGCTGGCGGGCGAGGGCCGCGTGCTCGTGCGCAAGAGCGGAACCGAGTCGGTTATCCGCGTGCTGGCCGAGGCGCCCGACCAAGCATCTGCCGATGCCGCCATGAAGCGCATCGCCGCCGCGCTGGAAGCCGGATTCCAGCTTGCCATCTGCGACGACGAGGACAAAAGCGTCGATTTCCAATGGTGCCGGCCGTGGATCATCCCCCACGGCTGGGGTTGCGATAGCCCTGAATCAGCCGCCGCGACATTGATCCATGTGCTTGAGATCTGCTCCTACCGGTCGAAACTCATCAAACAGTATGGGGTCGAAAACTGGTGGGGTCTGCCTAAGGACGAACAGGAAAAGAACCCCCTGCTTTTGCTCGTGTGCGATGAGGTGGCCCAATGGGCTGGGAGCGTCACCATTCCAAAGGTCAGCAAGGACAATCCGATGCGCATCCGGGCCGAGTATGAGGCAAGCATCCATGCGGCGAATATCACGTACGCGATGAAGATCACTCAGAAAGCCCGGTTCTCCGGTGTCTGCTTCCTGTTCTGCGGGCAATCGACCCGCCTGCAGGACGGTTTCGACCCCGGTATGCGAGTCAATCTGACCACGGTCATCTCCCCTACCCTGCAACCCTCCACCGCTGTCGAAGAGCTGCTGGGAGGGGCGAAGGACTTCCCTGAGATACCGGAAAACATCATGCAACCGGGAATCTCCAGAGGAGCCGGCCTTATCAGGCTTCCCGGCATGAAACCCGTCATCTACAAGGGTTTCTACGAGGAGAACCAGAAGCAAAGGAAATCATACAGCGATCTGCTGCGTGAACGTCTGACCGCAATCCGACCGCCGGAAGGCGACATGAACTCGGGCCACTGGTCATGGGATGCTGTCTCTTATACACATCTGACGCTGCCGACGA
>URZN01000006.1 GCA_900552345.1 uncultured Collinsella sp.
GGCTCGGAGATGTGTATAAGAGACAGGCCTATATTGGAGTTACCGAAGAGGACCGCGCGGCCGGTTATGACCGCCGTCGCGGTTTTGAGGCCGGCTTGCGCGCCGCGGGCAACCCGCTCGATGCCGCCTTGATTCGCCTGGGCTCGTTTACGCTCGACTCGGGCTATGGTGCGGCGCGTGAACTGCTTTCCGTCGACCCCGATGTTTCGTTTATCGCGTGCGCGACCGACACCATGGCGGCGGGCGCGCTGCGTGCCATCGATGAGGTTCGCGGCATGGGCGAGGGTATACACCGCGTGAGCGGTTTTGGCGACAACGCGTTTTTGCGCGCGCTGACGGGCGGCATTCCCACCGTGCATTATGGCTACCTGACCAGTGGCGTCGAGGCGACCAATATGTTGCTCAACACGCTCGATGGCGTGGAGGGGGAGAGCGGTCTCAAGACGCTCAAACTCGGCCATCAACTTATGAATGTCTAGGCTTTGGGCATGTCTGCCTGCCTTTGAGGCCCCTGTTTTTGCGGTAAAACTACCATTCGCCGGCTTTTTCCTACCGTTCACCCTACTATGAAAACGATTACAGACATATGAAACTGAAAACGATTACAGTGTAAGTGTCAAAGGTAGTCGGGTACGCATGCACCCGTTGGAGGAAAGGGAAGTCATGGACTACCGCAAATCAGCCCAAGAGGTGCTCGACAACATCGGTGGCGCCGGCAACGTTGTTTCGGCCGCACACTGCGCCACGCGTCTGCGCCTGGTGATTGCCGATAACGCGAAGGTTGACAAGGAGGCCCTCGAGAATATCGACGGCGCTAAGGGCGTCTTTGAAGCCCAGGGCCAGCTCCAGATTATTTTTGGCACTGGCACCGTCAACAAGGTCTACGAAGAGTTCATCGCGCTCAGTGGCGTCGAGGCTGCCACCAAGGCCGAGGTCAAGGAGGCCGCGGCGCAGCAGCAGAACATTTTTATGCGCGCCATTAAGGTGCTCGGCGACGTCTTTGTCCCCATCATCCCCGCCATCGTGGCTTCGGGCCTGCTGTTGGGAATCATGAGTGCTCTCAACTTTATGGCCTCCAATGGCTTTATCGCGCTCGACACCAATAACTATATTTATAAGATCGCCGACCTGGTCTCGGGCACGTCCTTTGGCATTCTGCAGATCCTGATTGGCTACTCCGCCGCTAAGGCCTTTGGCGCCAACCCGTATCTGGGTGCCGTCGTCGGCGGTGCGTTCATCAACTCCTCGCTGCAGAGCGCCTATACGGTTGCCTCCGAGGGCGTGCAGACCATGGTCAGCGTCATTCCCGGCGTGTACAGCTTTGAGTGGGTTGGCTATCAGGGCCACGTGATCCCGATCGTCATCGCCTGCGCCATCCTCGCCTTCTTGGAGAAGCGCCTGCACAAGATCGTTCCCGAGATGTTCGACCTCTTTGTGACCCCGCTTGTCTCGGTGTTCGTGACCGTGCTCGTGACCCTCGTTGCCGTCGGCCCCATCTTCGTGTGGGCCGAGAACGCCATTCTCGGTCTGATTCAGGCCCTGCTCACCCTGCCCTTTGGCATCGGTTCCTTTATCGTCGGCCTGTTCTATGCCCCCACGGTCGTTACCGGTATCCACCAGATGTACACCGCCATCGATCTGGGCCAGCTCGCTCAGTACGGTGTGACCTATTGGCTGCCCATCGCCAGCGCTGCCAACATCGCCCAGGGTGGTGCCGCGCTCGCCGTTGCCTTTAAGACCCGCGATGCCAAGATCAAGGGTCTGGCGCTTCCTTCGGCCCTGTCCGCCTTCATGGGCATTACCGAGCCTGCCATCTTTGGTGTGAACCTGCGCTTCTTTAAGCCCTTCATCGCCGGCTGCATCGGCGGCGGTTGCGGTGCCCTGGTCTGCGCGCTCACTTCGCTGGCTGCCTCCGGCACGGGCGTTACCGGTATCTTCGGCATCCTGCTGTGCCTGGCCCAGCCCGTGCAGTACGTGATCATGTTTGCGGTCGCCGCGCTGGTTTCCTTTGCCGTCTCGTTTGTCCTATACAAGGACGAGCCCAAGGCTTCCGAGCAGGCGTAGGATTCGCGTAAACAAAACGCCCGCAGGCTCCATCCTGTGGGCGTTTTGTTTATCTGGAACCCTTGATTTAAGCGTTCGTTGATTTAATTCGATTGGATACCGACATGTCTAACGCACTTCAGCGCGATCTTGCCAAGCTCGTTGCCAACATGGATGCCGCGGCCGCCGAGCGCGGTCATGGGCCCTATGCTCAGCATTTTCATATTATGCCGCCCACGGGCTGGCTCAACGACCCCAACGGGCTTTGCCAGGCCGATGGCGTGTTTCACGCATACTTCCAGTATGCTCCGTTTGATGTGAACGGCGGCGTCAAGATGTGGGGTCATGCCACGAGCCGCGACCTTATGAACTGGGAATATGTTGGCGCGCCGCTGCTTCCCGACGAGCCGTTCGACTGCCATGGCGTGTATTCGGGCTCGGCATTGGTCGAGGACGGTCGCATTCGCGTGCTCTATACCGGCAACGTTAAGCTCCCCGATGCGGACGGTGTCTATGACTACGTCAACACCGGTCGTCGCGCCGATACCGTGTATGTCGAGAGCGCCGATGGACAGACGTTTAGCCAAAAGCGCGTGGTGCTGGCGTCGGAGGACTATCCCGAGGATCTGACGTGCCACGTGCGCGATCCCAAGGTGTGGCGCGATGAGGCTGGTCGCTATCACATGGTGCTAGGCGTGCGTCGTTGCGTTGACGGGCCGCATGTCGAGAGCCGTTTTTGCGCCATGCATGGCGAGGGCGCCGGGCGCGATGTGGGCGAGATCCTGGTGTATGGCTCGGCCGATATGCTGAACTGGGAGCTCGAGAGCCGTGTGTCTACGCCCGAGCGTTTTGGCTTTATGTGGGAGTGCCCGGGATACCTTGAGCTTGAGGCCGATGGTGGTGTGCCGGCGAGGTGGCTGTCCTTCTCGCCCCAGGGGCTCGAGGGTGGTCGTTGGGACCGCGGCAACGTATACGCTGCTGGCTACATGCCTGTAACGGGCGACATTACCGGTGGTGACGGTGCCTATGAGCTGGGCGAGTTTCGCTTGTGGGACGCCGGTTTTGACTTCTATGCTCCGCAGGAGTTCACGGCCGAGGACGGTCGCCACATTCTGATCGGCTGGATGGGCATGCCCGATGAGCCGACCTATGGCAACGCACCCACCGTGGTGTGCGGCTGGCAGCATTGCATGACGGTGCCGCGTGAGCTTACGGCCGGTGACGGCGACGTGGTGCTGCAGCAGCCGGCGCGCGAGATCGAGCGCCATTATGCCTCGGTGCGTGTGGGGGAGGGCTCGTTGGAGGTTGCCGGCGATACCTGCTTTGACGTTGTTGCCGACGGTGTCAACGGCGCGTTCACCTCGACCGTTGATGGCGAGCTTAAGCTGGCGTTTATGCCCGCCGAGGGCGAACTGCCCTCGCGCTTTGAGATGCGATTTACCGATGAGAGTCGCGCTTCTGCCGGCTGCGGTCGTACCGTGCGCTGGGAGCCCGTCGACGAGGTTCGCAACGTTCGCATTGTTGGCGATGTCTCGTCGGTCGAGGTGTTTGTGAACGAAGGTGCGCTCGTGTTTTCGACGCGCATCTATCCCGAGACTTATGGCGTGTCCGTTGATGCTCCGGGTGCGAGTGTGACCTACCACGCGCTCAACATCTAGGCGATTCGTCGCATGTCGGCGCTATACTGCAGCCGTTGCCCACGATGCGGGAAACATCCGCATCGTGGGTTTTTGTTTATGAAGGGGTGGTGCCTTGTGGATGTACAGCAGCTAGAAGAGGCCTGGGCTGTAAGGGCTGGCGCGCGTGATGCGCGTCTTGTTGAGGCCCCTCACGTGCCGGCGGCGTTGTCGCTGTTGGGTATTGTGCGTCCCGGTGACCGCCTGGTGGCTTTTGCGGACGACTTTGCCGATGCGTTTGCTCGTGGCTTTGATGGCCGCGATGTTGTGCTGGTGGGGGATTCGTGCGCCGAGGTATTTGTTGCCGCGTCCGAGGGCTTTGATGCCTCGCTTGATGCCGAGGGGCCGCACCTGTGGTGGTTCGTCAATTCTATCGGCGGGTTTGGTCTGCGTGTGCCCGATCTGCGCGCGTTAGGCCGCGCAGCGCGTGAGGCTCATGCGCTGCTCGTGGTGGATAACACCGTGGCCGGCCTCTTTGGGTGCGATCCGCTGCGTTTGGGTGCCGTCCTGTCGCTCGAGGCGCTCGACCGTGTGTGCGCCGGTAAGGCTCCTCGCAAGCTCGTTGCCGTATCGGTCGCACGCTCGCAGCTCAAGCGCCATCGTGTGGACGCCGCGGCCGAGTGCGCGCATGCGCTGATCGAGGGGTGCGGGTTGGCCGCGCTCGACTTGTCCTCCGATGAGGCCGAGGTTCTAGAACGCGGGCTCGACACGCTCGACACTCGCATGCAGGCACACTTTGACCGCGCGCGTGCACTGGCTGAATATTTGGCCGCGAACGAGATGGTGAGCAACGTGCGCTATCCCGGGCTGGCCTCGCATCCCGACCATGCCATCGCGACCGGCATCCTGGAGCACGGTTTTGGCCCTGCAGTTGAATTTGACCTTATCGAGCGCAGCGCGCGCGAGCTGTTCGATGCTTTGCCGGGGGAGTTCCGCACATCATCCGCCGGCGGCGCAACGACGCGTCTTTCGGCCCCACGCGGCAAGCGGGGGAGCACCATCCGTCTCTTCGCCGGCACCGACGACCCTCTGGTCGTAGCGTCCACCCTAGACAACGCCCTTCGCAACTAGCTAAATCATCCTCAACTCCATGAGTTGCGGTGAAATATGGATTGATTTACGGCTTTGATCGTATAAACAGTCCCTATTTCACCGCAACTTATGAGAAGGGGTTGTGTGGCTATAAGGCCCCGTCCCAAATGGGCTACTCTTTGATGCTGGCGATGAGGGCGTTGGCTTTGGTGGCGATGACGTTGTTGATGTCGGCCTGCAGCTCCTCGTAGACCGCTATGGCTCGCTCGCCGGCGGGGGTGAGGGTGGATCCGCGGGCTCCGTCGCGCTCGATGAGCTTGCAGCCCAGCTGACCTTCGGCCTCGTTCACAATGCGCCAGGCCTTGGAATACGCCATACCCATGCTCTTGGCGGCGCGGTTGAGCGAGTGCTCGCGGGCGATGCCCTGCAGCAGCAAGACACAGCCATGGCCGAACACGCCCGGCAGGTCTTTGTCGCACGCTTGAATGACCAGCTTTGCCGTCGTCTTGTACTCCATGTGCTCCACGTCTCCCCGCTAAAGTGTTTGCTGGGCAAACGCAAAGCCTGCGTCAAACCCTCGTGTGCTCTTCTTAAATCATGCATTGTAGCAGTCAAAGTGCGTTAAGATACTTCCCCAGTATTGGGCGCCCAAGGTTGGGCTGGGTCCTACGAGGCCTGCAGCCGACCGGTCGCATGGAAAAAGGAGAAACATGGCTACGTTCTTTCCCGGTGAGTCCCACACGTTTTCGGAGTATCTGCTGGTCCCTGGTTACTCGTCCTCGCAGTGCATCCCCAACAACGTCTCTCTTAAGACGCCGCTAACCCGCTTTAAGCGCGGTGAGAAGCCGGCAATCACCCTGAACATCCCCATGGTTTCCGCCATCATGCAGTCCGTCTCGGGCGTCGACATGGGTGTCGCGCTCGCTACCGAGGGTGGCCTGTCCTTCATTTACGGTTCCCAGAGCGCCGAGTCCGAGGCCGCTATGGTCAAGGCCGTCAAGGATCACAAGGCCGGCTTCGTTCAGTCCGATTCCACGCTGACCCCCGACATGACCATGGAGCAGGTCATCGAGCTCAAGGAGAAGACCGGTCACTCCACCATGCCGGTCACCGACGACGGCACTCCCAAGGGTAAGCTCCTGGGCATCGTCACCAGCCGTGACTATCGCCCCAGTCGCGATGACCACCAGACGAAGGTCTCCGAGTTCATGACCCCGCGTGAGCAGCTCATCGTGGGCGACAAGAACATCAGCCTCAAGGTTGCCAACGACGTCATCTGGGACAACAAGCTCAACGCTCTGCCTATCGTCGACGACAACGATCACCTTATGGGCATCGTCTTCCGCAAGGACTACGACAGCCACAAGACCAACCCCAACGAGCTGCTCGACGGCGACAAGCGCTATATGGTCGGCGCCGGTATCAACACCCGCGACTATGCCGAGCGCGTGCCGCTGCTCATTGAGGCCGGCGCCGATGTCCTGTGCATCGACTCTTCCGAGGGCTTCAGCGAGTGGCAGAAGCGCACCATCGAATGGATCCGCGCCAACTACGGCGAGGACGTCAAGGTCGGTGCCGGTAACGTCGTCGACGCCGAGGGCTTCCGCTTTTTGGCCGACTGCGGTGCCGACTTCATCAAGGTCGGTATCGGCGGCGGTTCCATCTGCATTACCCGCGAGACCAAGGGCATCGGCCGTGGCCAGGCCACTGCGCTGATCGACGTCTGCCGAGCTCGCGACGAGTACTACGAGGAGACGGGCGTCTACGTGCCCGTGTGCTCCGACGGCGGTATCGTCTACGACTACCACATGACGCTCGCCCTTGCCATGGGTGCCGACTTTATGATGCTGGGCCGCTACTTCGCCCGCTTCGACGAGAGCCCGACCGAGCGCGTCAATGTGAACGGTCAGTACATGAAGGAGTACTGGGGCGAGGGTTCTGCGCGTGCCCGCAACTGGCAGCGCTACGACCTTGGCGGCGCCGCGAAGCTCAGCTTCGTCGAGGGCGTCGACTCCTACGTCCCGTACGCCGGTTCCCTCAAGGACGGCGTGGGCGGCACGCTTTACAAGGTCAAGTCCACGATGTGCAACTGCGGTGCCCTCTCGATCCCTGAGCTCCAGGAAAAGGCACGCCTGACCCTGGTCAGCTCTACCTCCATCGTCGAAGGCGGCGCCCACGACGTTGTCGTAAAGGATTCTCAGCAGAGCGTTTCCTATCGATAAGCGTCTTTCCCAAGCACCGCACCTTGCCGTTCAAACCGTCGCTTGCGTACCAAAGTACGCGTCGCTCCTCTTTCACGGCAATCTGCGGCACTTGGAAAACCCGACCATGCTTGGGCGGGTAACAAATAGCGGTTGATTCACAACCACGCTATTTAGATAAAGCGAGATGCCTGCAAGTCGCAGGCATCTCGCTTGTCGTATTTGTTATCATCAGTCAAGTTAACCTTAGGGTCGGTCGGCTTGGCTTTGTTCGCTACAAGTTCCGCACGCAAAGAAGAGCACTTAATGTGCTCTTCGTCTTGCGCAGGACTGTCCGCAGTAGCGAACAAAGCCAAGCCGACCGACCCCAGCTAAGATTAAAGGAGCTGATATGTGCGATTGCACAGATCATAAGGACGAGATCCCTGCCTACGACGCGCAGGCCATTGAGTCCAAGTGGATGAAGGCCTGGGAGGACTCCAACCTCTTTGCCGTCGACACCGACGACAGTAAGCCCAAGAAGTACGTGCTCGAGATGTTCCCGTATCCGTCGGGCGACCTGCACATGGGCCACGCGCGCAACTACACCATCGGTGATGCCATGGCCCGTCAGGCCCGCATGCGCGGCTTTGACGTGCTGCACCCCATCGGCTTTGATGCCTTTGGCCTGCCCGCCGAGAACGCCGCCATCAAGCACAACACGCAGGCTGCCGCCTGGACGTATAAGAACATGGATCAGGCGCTTTCCACGATGAAGCGCATGGGCTTCTCCTACGATCTGGATCGCATGGTCAAGACCTGCAGCCCCGACTACTACCGCTGGGGTCAGTGGATCTTTGAGAAGCTGTGGGAAAAGGGCCTGGTCTACCGCAAGAAGAACCCGGTCAACTGGTGCCCTAACTGCAAGACCGTTCTGGCCAACGAGCAGGTCACCGAGGGCAAGTGCTGGCGCTGCGGCACCGAGCCCGAGAAGCGCGACCTTGAGCAGTGGTACTTCAAGATCACCGAGTACTCCCAGGAGCTGCTCGACGATCTGGAGAAGCTCCCCGGCTGGCCCGAGCGCGTCAAGCAGATGCAGGCCAACTGGATCGGCCGCTCCGAGGGCGCCGATGTCGACTTTACCCTGTGCGACAAGGATGGCGAGCCCATCGAGGGCGACGAGGGTAAGATCACTGTCTTCACCACGCGAGCCGACACACTCTTCGGTGTCTCCTTCTTTGTCCTGGCTCCCGAGTATGCGCGCCTGCACGAGCTCGTCGAGGGCACGGAGTACGAGGAGGCCGTGACCAAGATCGTCGAGGACTCTAAGCATATCTCTGCCGTCGAGCGTGCCCAGGGCACCCTCGAGAAGCACGGTGCCTTTACCGGCCGCTACGTGGTAAACCCCGTCAACGGCGAGAAGGTCCCCGTGTGGGTTGCCGACTATGTCGTTGCCGACTACGGCACCGGCGCCGTCATGGCCGTTCCCTGTGGCGACCAGCGCGACTTTGAGTTTGCCCGCAAGTACGACCTGCCTATTGTGCCGATCATCCTGGACGATGACGATCGTGCTGCCGTCGAGGCTAGTGGCGAGACCATCGATACCTTCCATGCCGAGACCGTCGACTGGGATTGCGCCCACGCTGCCGAGGGCACGCTCGTCCAGTCCGGCAAGTACACCGGCATGCGCGGCGGCAAGCACTCCGAGGGCGAGGCTGCCATCGTGGCCGACCTCGAGGCCATGGGCTGCGGCCGTCGCAAGGTCGAGTTCCGTCTGCGCGACTGGCTCATTTCCCGCCAGCGCTATTGGGGCAACCCCATCCCGGCCATCCACTGCGAGCACTGCGGCATCGTGCCCGTGCCCGAGGACCAGCTGCCGGTGACGCTGCCCGAGAACCTGGACCTGGGTGCCGGCGAGACCCTCGCCGAGTGCAAGGAGTTCTACGAGACCACCTGCCCGGTCTGCGGCCGCCCGGCCAAGCGTGAGACCGATACCATGGACACCTTCACCTGCTCCAGCTGGTATTACCTGCGCTATACCGACCCGCACAACACCGAGCTGCCCTTCTCCCGCGAGGCTGCCGACCGTTGGATGCCCGTCGATAACTACATTGGCGGCATCGAGCACGCCATTCTGCACCTGCTCTACAGCCGCTTCTTTACCAAGGCACTACGCGACCTGGGTCTGCTGAGTGTTGACGAGCCCTTCACCAACCTGCTGTGCCAGGGCATGGTCAAGGACGAGAACGGCGACACCATGTCCAAGTCCAAGGGCAACGTCGTGCCCCCGAGCTCGGTCATCGAGCCCTACGGCGCCGACACCATGCGTCTGGCGATCCTGTTTATCGCCCCGCCCGAGAAGGACTTCGATTGGGATCCCAAGGCCGTCGAGGGCGCTAACCGCTTCATTAAGCGCGCCTGGCGTATCGTCTGGCAGCTCGTCCAGTCCGGCGACGCCAACGTGGCCTTTGACAAGTCCGCGCTCGACGAGGTCGCGATGAAGCTCTATCGCGAGCGTCACCGCACCATCGCCAAGTGCACCGAAGACTTCGACCGCGGCCAGTTCAACACCGCGATTTCGGCCGTCATGGAGCTCGTCAACGCGGCGAGCGCCTACCTCAACGCCACCGAGGGCGCTGATCGCGACAAGGCCCTGTGCTACGGCGTGGCCAAGGACATCGTGAGCGTCCTTGCCCCCATCTGCCCGTTCTGGGCCGACGAGCTGTGGCACGAGGCACTCGGCTGCGAGGGTAATGCCTACACCGCCGCCTGGCCCGAGTTCGACCTGGCCGAGTCCATCGAGGACACGGTGCAGATCGTCGTACAGGTTCTCGGCAAGGTCCGTGGCCGCATCGACGTCGCCCGCGACGCCTCCAACGAGGAGATACAGGCTACCGCCGAGGAAGCCGTTGCCAAGTGGCTTGAGGGCAAGACAGTCGTCAAGGCCATCTGCGTGCCTGGCAAGCTGGTTAACCTGGTGGTCAAGTAAGCGCTGCGCGCATAGTTGACATAAAAAGCGAGGGACGAATCCGCAGGGAGTCGCCCCTCGTCTTGGTTATGGATACTTGCGACAACACCCAATTATCCATTTCTTGTGGAGAACCTGTGCTCAGGCTGACCTGCGGGTTTGTGTTGTGGTTGCACGTTTGTGCAGGTATTGGTATAGTTTGCTTGCAAATGAAGTTGTAATTGAAAGAAGTGGGGTTTCGGCCCCGCTTCTTTTTTGTATGGATGGAGGTGCCGCAATGGTCAAGACCAAGACCGAGCAGGCGATCATCGACGCGCTCGAGGCCGTCGCTCCCCAGCACGATGTCGACATCGTCGACGTTGAGCTCGTGGGTGCCACCAAGGCCCCCTGCGTGCGTGTGCGTATCGAGGGTGCCGAGGGTCAGAGCCTGTCGCTCAATGACGTCACGGCCAACACCAAATGGGTCGGCGATGTGATTGAGGAGCTCGACCCCATCTCTTCGAGCTATACGCTCGAGGTGTCGAGCCCGGGTATGGCGCGCCCGCTGCGCCGCCCGCGTGACTTTGCCCGCTTTGTGGGCGAGAACTGCGAGCTCACCTCCACCGCCACCGAGGGCCGTCGCAAGTACGCCGGCAAGATTGCCGCCGCTACCGAGACGAACGTGACCCTCGAGCTCGAGGACGGCGAGTCCGTTACCCTCGATTTCTCTGATGTTAAAAAGTGCAAGTTGAAGCCCACCTATGACTTCAAGCCCGCGAAGGAAGGAAAGTAAGATGGCAGCATCCGACATGATGTCCGCCCTGATGGAGCTTTGCCAGGAGAAGCACATCGACCAGCTCTACCTGATCGACCGCCTGGAGCAGTCGCTCGCCAAGAGCTATGCCGAGATCCTGCATCTTGAGTGGGGCGCCAAGGTGACCATCGACCGCACCACCGGCAAGATCTACGTCTACCGTCTGGAGCCGATCGACGATTCCATGGACGAGGAGGGCAACTTCACCGAGTTCGAGGAGATTGACGTCACTCCCAAGAACACGAGTCGCATCGCCGCCCAGCACGCCAAGGCCGAGATCAACGCCATCGTGCGCAACTCCGCCCGCGAGCAGATCTACGAGGAGTTCTCCGGCCGCATCGGTGACCTCATCAGCGGCACCGTGCTGCAGTCCACGCCCGACTTCACGATCGTCAAGATTCGCGAGGGCGTCGAGGCCGAGCTTCCGCACTTCGACCAGCGCCGTTACGAGAACGAGCGCAACGAGCGTCCGATGGGTGAGCGCTACCTGCACAACCAGCACATCAAGGCCGTGATTATCGACGTTCGCGACCCCAACTCCAACCTGCAGCCGGTCCGTGGCGAGCACAGCCGTCCGCCGATTGTCATCTCCCGTACCCACCCCGAGCTCATGCGTCGTCTGTTTGAGCAGGAGGTGCCCGAGATCTATGAGGGCACCGTCCAGATCAAGTCGATCGCCCGCGAGCCCGGCCAGCGCTCCAAGGTCGCCGTCCATTCGCTCGACGATCGCCTGGATCCCGTGGGCGCCTGCGTCGGCCCCAAGGGCAGCCGTGTTCGCGCCGTCGTGGGCGAGCTTCGTGGCGAGCGCGTCGACGTCATCCTGTGGGATGCCGATCCGGCCGTCTACGTCGCAAACGCCCTGTCGCCCGCCAAGGTCACCCGCGTCCTTATCGACGAGGAGAAGGCCTACGCCGGCGTCATCGTGCCCGACGACCAGCTGTCCCTCGCCATCGGCAAGGAGGGCCAGAACGCCCGCCTCGCCGCGCGCCTGACTGGTTGGCACATCGACATCAAGTCCGAGACCCTTGCCGCCGACATCCTCAAGAACGTCCCCGTTCACGAGGAGCCCGCCGCCGACCTGATCGGTGACGAGGAGGACGAGGACGTCCGTCGCTGCGAGTTCGTGTCCGAGGACGGCATCCAGTGCCGCAACCAGGCCCGTCCCGGCTCCCGTTTCTGCGGTGTCCACGACACCGACGCCTTCGATGATGCGGAGGACCTGATCTAGCGCGCGGTCGCGCCGGGCAGGTCCCAGCGCATCCCCCACGCTCGTTCAGTCTCTAGGCACCCAAGGTGCCAGAAAGGGTAGGTGAAGTCATATGGCAAAAGTCCGTGTGTCCACCCTGGCCAAAGAGTTCGGCATGACCTCCAAGGAACTGATGGGTCATCTCGCCGAACTGAAGATTCCCGCTAAGTCCGCTTCCTCCGCTCTGGAGGACGCATACGTCGCCATGGTCCGCAAGCAGCTCGCCTCGGTGATCGAGGCCCGCGCCCAGGAAGTCGAGGCCGCCAAGCAGGCCGAGGAGCAGGCCGCTGCCGCCGAGGAGGCAGCACGCGCTGCCGAGGCCGAGCGCGAGCGCATCGCCGCCGAGAAGGCACGCGAGGAGGAGCGCCGCCAGTTCGCCGCTGCCCGGGCTGCCGAGGAGGCCGCCCGCGCCGAGGCCGAGGCCAAGAAGAAGGCCGAGCAGGAGCGTCTTGCCCGCGAGAAGGAGGAGGCTGCCCGCGAGGCCCAGCGCCGCGCCGTTCCCGCTTCCGACTCCGGTTCGCGTTTCCGTTCGCTGCTCGACCAGATCGCCGCACAGGAGACTGTGCTCAAGGAGAAGAAGGACGCCGAGGAGAAGGCCAAGGCCGAGCGCGCTGCCGAGCGCGGCAACCGTCGTGGCGGCAACAACGACCGTCGCGGTGGCCGTCGTAACGATCGCAACGCCTCCGATAACAACTCCGAGCGCAACGCCTCCGAGAGCCGTCCGCACAGCCATCGCACCAATGCCAGCAACAACGTCGCTGCCGGCATGGACTTCCCCAACCCCGACAAGCAGGGTAAGGGCAAGAAGCGCAAGGGCGGTCACAACAACGAAGAGGACCACTACAGCCGCATGGCTCGCGAGGCCGAGGAGTACAGCCGCGAGAAGGTGCTCGAGGAGGCTCGTGCCGCCGTCGAGGAGGCCTCTCGCGAGTCCACCGGTCGTCGCAAAAAGCGCAAGGAGAAGCGCGAGCGCGAGGCCGCAAAGGCTCAGGAGGAGCGCAAGATTGAGGAGGCGCTGGCCCAGGGCATGAACCCCGAGGACCTCGACGCCATCAAGGTCTCCCAGGGCGTTACCGTCCAGGAGCTCGCCGAGGCGCTCGACGTTCCTGCCAACGACATCATCAAGCGCCTGTTCCTGCTGGGCACGCCGCTTACCATGACGCAGTCCATGTCCGACGACCTCGTCGAGCTCGTTGCCGACGACCTGGGCCGCCAGATCAAGATCATTACCCCCGAGGAGGAGAACACCTTCTCGTTCTACGACGATCCCGCCGACCTTAAGCCGCGTGCCCCGGTCGTCACCGTCATGGGCCACGTCGACCACGGTAAGACACGACTGCTGGATACCATCCGCAAGACCAACGTCATCGCACGTGAGGCCGGCGGCATTACCCAGCGCATCGGTGCCTACCAGGTCACCGTGAACCTTGAAGGCTGTCTCTTATACACATCTGACGCTGCCGACGATCT
>URZN01000007.1 GCA_900552345.1 uncultured Collinsella sp.
AGCCACAACCGTCCAGAAGCCAAACTGCCCAAGGACAAGCAGGTTATAGAACTGGTTGATGAACAGGCCGATCACCCAAGCGAAGGCGCACTCGTAGCCGAGGGCAATCGCGGTCCACTTGCCGGAATCCATCTGGTTGCGGATGGTACCCATAGCGGCAAAGCACGGAGCGCACAGCAGGTTGAACGCGCCGAAGGCAACGCAGGCGCCCATGGTGGGGAACATGCCGGCAAACGCGGTCCACAGGCACGGGTCGGTCTCGCCCGCGTCGGCGACGGACAGCAGCGAGCCGGCGGTGGCGACGACGTTCTCCTTGGCGACGAGGCCAGAGACAGTCAGCGCGGTTGCCTGCCAGGTGCTAAAGCCGAGCGGGGCGAAGATCCAAGCGACCAGGTTGCCCAGCATGGCGAGCACGGAGTAGTCCATGAACTCCTCGGGGATGCCGTCCATCGCAGGCAGGAAGCCAAAGGAGCCGTTGTAGCTACCAAAGTTGGAGAGGAACCACACCACGACGGTAGAGGCGAAGATGATCGTGCCGGCCTTCTTGATAAAGGCCCAGCAGCGCTCCCACACGTGCAGCGCCCAGGAGCGGATCGCCGGGAAGTGGTAAGCGGGGAGCTCCATGACAAACGGGGTCGGGCGGCCGGCGAAGAGCTTGGTCTTCTTGAGCATGAGGCCCGAAGCAATGACGGCAAAGACGCCCAGGAAGTAGAAGAGCGGGCTGATCCACGCGGCGGTGGTAGAAGAATCGCCGATGATGGAACCCATGAGCAGGGCGATGATCGGCAGCTTAGCGCCACAGGGAATGAACGTGGTGGTCATGACCGTCATGCGGCGGTCCTTCTCGTTCTCGATGGTCTTGGTAGCCATGACGCCGGGGACGCCGCAGCCCGAGGACACGAGCATGGGGATGAAGGACTTACCGGACAGGCCAAAGCGGCGGAACACGCGGTCCATGATGAAGGCGACGCGGGCCATATAGCCGCAGTCCTCCAAGAAGGACAGCATGACGAACAGCAGGAACATCTGCGGGACGAAGCCGAAGATGGCGCCCAGGCCGCCGACGATGCCGTCGCAGACCAGCGAATCGACCAGGCCACCGTCCTCGGTGCCGCCCGCCACAAGGGCGTCGTGCACCACGGTGGTGATACCCGGGACATAGGGGCCGTACTGTGCCGGGTCGACCGAGTCGGCATTGTCACCCGCAGCCTCGACGGCCGCGTCGTAGGCGTCGCGACCCTGGCCGAGCACATACCAACCGTCGGTACCGAAGAGCTGGTCGTTGGTGAAGTCGGTCACCGTGCCGCCCAAGGTAGAAACGGCGATGTAGTACACGCAGAACATGATGACCACAAAGATCGGCAGGCCCAGGATACGGTTGGTAACCACGCGGTCGATCTTCTCGGAGGTGCTCATCTTTGCCGGAGCCTTGGTGAGGCACTCGTCAATGATGTGGGCAATCACGCCGTAACGCTCGCCGGTGATGATGGACTCGGCGTCGTCGTCGCAGTCCTGCTCGCACTGGGCGACCAGCTGCTCCACGCGAGCGGCCTTCTCCTTGGTGAGGTTGATGAGCTTGCAGGCGTCCGCGTCGCGCTCGAACAGTTTGACCGCGTAGTAGCGGCGCTTGTTGGCGGGAACGCTCGCAGGCAGGTTATTCTCGATGTGGTCCAGAACGTCCTCGATGGAGGAATCGAACTTGTGCTCCGGCACCTGGCCCTTGGAAGCAGCGGACTTCTTGACCTGCTCGAACAGCTCCTTGATGCCCTTGTTCTTAAGAGCCGAGATCATCATGACCGGGCAGCCGAGCTTCTTGGAAAGCTTGTCCGTGTCGATCTTATCGCCGTTCTTCTCGACCAGGTCGGCCATGTTGAGGGCAACGACCACGGGCAGGCCGGTCTCGATAACCTGAAGCGCCAGGTACAGGTTACGCTCGAGGTTGGTGGCGTCGACAACCTGGACGACAACATCGGGCTCGCCGCTCATGAGGTAATCGCGCGAGCATTGCTCCTCGGGGCTGTAGGGGGAAAGCGAGTAGATGCCAGGGAGGTCCGTGATGGTAACGTTCTTGTCGCTTAGGAGCTTGGCCTCCTTTTTCTCAACCGTGACACCGGGCCAGTTGCCAACGTAGCCGTTGGCGCCGGTGATCAGGTTGAAAAGCGTGGTCTTGCCGCAGTTGGGGTTACCCGCCAGCGCGACATGGATCTGAGAATCCGCCATTCAATCCTTCTTCCTTGTGTGCCTGCGCTGCTTTCTCCGCGCAGGCTGGATAATGTGCTTCAAAGTGCTGCATTAAGTTAGAAAAACCTAACTTTATCTGCAGAAATATACGTAGCAAGCCCCTACTGGACCTCGACGACGGCCGCCTCCTCCTTGCGGATGGAAAGCTCGTAGCCGCGCACGTTGATCTCGACCGGATCGCCGAGCGGTGCTACCTTTACGACCTTGAACGAAGTGCCCTTGATGAGCCCCAGGTCCATAAGGTGGCGGCGAAGCGCGCCCTCACCGTGAAGCTTGACGATGGTGGAGCTCTCGCCCACCTTAACGTCACCCAACGTCTTCATCCTCTTGTCCCCCTTTCGGTTTTTATCAAATGCTGTGGACTAACCGACGGTCATGATGTGCATGGCAACCTTGGAATCGATGCCAAAGCGTGCGCCGAGCACAGTGACGATGATATTGGCGCCACTCGAGCTCACCACGTGGATTTCGCTGCCCTCGACAAAGCCGAGGTCCTTGAGGTGGTGCTTCATATCCTCATTGCCCTTTACACGAGACACGCGCACGGTTTCGCCCGCTTTTACCATCGAAAGCGGCATTGCCGGCATCTGCGGTCCGCAAGACATGAGTGGCTCCTAACGTCAGTTCGTCCTCAACATCGACGCGGTAAAAGTTAACCACGCCTATGTTCGCTTTAGTAAACTAACACGTGGTTAACTTTTTGGAAAGGGTCCCCATTCAGATTTCGAAAAAGTTTCCTATACGAAACAAAAGGGCGCGGCAAAGGACCATCCTTTACCACGCCCTATCATGCTTAGAGCGAGAGATTTCTGATCGACGTAACGCAGGAAGCCTCGTCTACGCCCGAAACGCGGAAGATGATGTCCTCGCCGCACTCGCCGTAGAGAGCCATGAGTCCCATGACATCGCGGCCATCCGTGTGGCGATCGCCGATACTGACTGACACGTCGCAACGATGCTTGGCAATGATGTCATAGAGCAGCGCAACCGGGCGGGCATGCAATCCCAACGGATCTTTAATCGTCTTTGTAAACTCGACCATGTCCCCTCCCACGACATCGTACATTCGGCTGGCAAACCCAGCCATGTGGTAGTTATTGTAGCGTTAGATGCTTGTCGAGAGCCCCTCTGGATACCCCGTGGTCAAAAAGTGGCAAATATGAGTACTGTCACCAATTTAGTAGCAGCAA
The DNA here is from genome assembly GCA_900552345.1 of uncultured Collinsella sp. Taxonomy (GTDB): domain Bacteria; phylum Actinomycetota; class Coriobacteriia; order Coriobacteriales; family Coriobacteriaceae; genus Collinsella. The sequence continues at coordinate 3,432 of URZN01000007.1, forward strand.
AATCGAGAGCAAATTGCCTACTTTGAGCGATTCGAAGAGGTTGAAAGCCGTCAAACGCCCTTTAAAGGGGGTTAGATAAATTGATTTTGAGTCCATTTTTGCTCAAAACCGGCCGATAGATATGGCACTTATTTTGCAACAGTACTCATATTTGGCATTTTGTCCACAGGGCCCAAAATCCATGCTCCAAAACACAAAAGGAGGGGCCTCGTAAGGCCCCTCCTTAGGAAGGGGAATCGATTTATTCCACAGCCGTAGATTAATCCCAGCTTCTACTCCATCATGTCAAGGACGGAAGGGCGAAGCTCGTTCTCGGCGGCCTCGGGATCGGTCTCGCGCAGGCGGTTGATGTAGCGGTTGTACCACATCACGGCAAGGCCCAGGAAGACAACCACGCCGCCAACGTTGTAGACCAGCGTCAGCCACAGCGGCTGATCGAGCGGAATGGTGCCGCAGATAAGCACGAAGCAGAAGACCACAAGCAGGAATGCGGCAACGACCAGGCCAAAGCTGCGCGAGCCCATGCGGAAGCCACGGGGAGCAGCATCGAAGTTCTTGCGCAGCATAAAGTAGGCAAGCAGAATCAGCAGCGGCGGGAGCAGAGCGGTGGCAGCCGTCATGTTGGTGACAATCATGAGCAGGTCGTCGAGGTTACCGGAGCCCAGGGCCGGGATGATCAGGATGGGGACGACGATGGCGAACTGCAGCCAAGCGGCGCGGGCAGGAATGCCATGCTCGTTGAGCTCGACGATCTTGCTACCAAAGACGCCCTTGGGGATCTCGGTGAAGAAGACCTTGATGGGAGCGGAGGTCCACATCATGAGGGAACCCAGCGTAGCGGCGAGAAGGATCAAGCCGATGACGCGCGTGGACACTTCCATAGGAATGCCAAAGTGGGCAAAGACAGCGCCGAACACGTCGAAGATGCCGGTGGAGATGGCAACGCTGCCCTCGGGGATGAACAGGTTAACCAGCAGCGAAGCGCCTGCATACAGAAGGCCGATGGTCAGGCCGGCGATAACGACGGTGCGCACGAAGGCCTTGACGCCACCCTTAAGGTCGTTAAGGAACACGCCGACAGACTCAGCGCCGCCAACGCCCTGGATGATCCAGGCAAGCGTACCGAAGAAGCCCCACGCAGTTGCGAAGTTGCTCATGTCGGGAGCCATGTTAGCGGGAGTAGGAGCCGTAGCGAACTCAACGCCGCCAAAGGCAGCAGCCAGGGACAGCAGGATGAACACGGCGGTCAGGCCGAGAGCCGCGGTCGAACCGAAGGAGGAAATGGAGCCGATCCACTTAGCGCCCTTGGTCGAAACCCACGTGGCGATAGCAAAGACGACGATCTCGATAATGGTGATCCACAGCTGCGAAAGCTCGGCGTTGGCACCAAAGAACACGTAGCTCGCGTAGATGATGACGTTGGGCAGGACGGACGCAAAGAAGAACAGGTTAACGAACCAGTAGCTAAATGCCGTCAGGAACGCCCAGCGACCACCCATCGAGGTCTTAACCCATGCGTACACGCCCGACTCGGAGTCCTTGTTGAGGCCGACGAACTCGGCGGTAACCAGGGTATAGGGGACAAAGTACAAAAGCGTGGCGAAGAAGAACGACGGCGCAGCTGCCAAGCCGATGGCCGCGTTGTTGTTGATGATGTTCTTGATACCGAACACGGCGGCGACCGTCATGCCCAGCAGAGCGAACGAACCGATCGTTCCTCGTTTTTCAGAGCTCATAAGCCCTCCCAATCATCTATTAAATGTCATCCAAAACCGTCCGAGCTGCAAGTGCAATCGCGGACGGCGCACCTGCTAAGGGGAATGGGGAAAAGGGAGTCAACAAAGCCATCCCCCTTAACGGCGCGAAGCAAACGTCCAGGTGGACGAATACTACTTGTTGGGGAAGGAATAACCTTCGACCGTCACGTGCAGTACCACGACGCGGGGATCCGAAGCCTCGGCGATAACACGGTAAGCCTCGTCGATCTCGACGACGGCAACGCCGCCGGCGGGAATCGTCACGGTCTCCCCCGCCCCCTCAAAGCGCTCGCGATCATCGATATCGCTGTAAGCGCGGGTGCAGGTGAGGCCTGCCTTGGGGGCAACCTCGACGGTCAGGTCGCCGTCGAGCGGAGCGAGCACGGCATGGTAGCGACGGTGACCGACCAGATCGGCGGTTGCGGCCTCGCGGGCATAGACCCACCAGTACACCAACGAGTCGCCGATGGAGTACGCCACATCGTGCTGCAGTTCAGAAACGCCGTCGAGCGCCTGTCCGGTACGCATCCACTTCTTGACGGACTTCATCTGAGCGTCGAAATCGGCGCGCGAGTTAAAGACATGCATGACTTATGCCTCCTTAATGGGTGCCAGTGCCTGAGCCAGATCGGCAGACGTCAGCGGTCGCAGGGACACCTCAAAGCTGAAGCTCTCAAAACGGGTGCGATAGGAATCGAGCACCTCGGAACCCCAAGAGTTCGAGCCAAGGCCGAGCAGTTGGTCGTTGATGTTGACCGTGACCGTATCGCCCTTGACAAGGTCGTAGACGTGCTTGGCGTTATCGATGGCCTCGCAGCTATAGGGCCATGCCGAGAACGAGAACGGGTTGGAAGCGGCGTCGCTCGGACGCGTCACGACCAGACCGTCACCGTGGCTAGAGCGCAGAGCAACCCAGCGGGTACCCTCGCGGTTGGCGCAGTCCTGAGGCATAACGTAGGGCGTGAACATATCGTCGACCGTGGTGCGGTAATGACCGACCGGGTTGGCGCGCAGCGAGTCCGGATAGTTCTCGCCCGGGCCGTGGCCATACCACTCGACGGCGCGATCGCAACCGGGGACCTCGAAGGAGATGCCGATGCGCGGGATGATGTCCGAATAGTCACCGTAGGGCTCGCCGGAAACCTTGAGGTCAACGCGTCCGCTCGGAAGCACGGTGTAGACAAGCTCGACGCGCATGCCGAACGCGCGGACGGGAGGAGCGATACGCTGGCTCACGGTAACGACGACCGCATTGCCGTCCTGCTTCCAAGAAACCTTGCGGGTAGACGTCTGCATCACATCGATGAAGTTGTCCTTCCACAGTGAGTCATACTCCTGGGCGTGGTTATCGACGAGCGGATGCCAAAAACCAACCTGGGGACCGGAGGCCATGACGTCGCGGCCGGATGCCTTCCACTCGCTCACGGTACCGTTTACCTTGCTGAAGGTCAGCTCGCCGTTGAGGGAGCGAATGCGGATTTCCTGCTCGGTCTCCTCGACCGTAAGCTCAGGACGAGTGGGAGCCGCGATGGCTGGCGCCGGATGGTTTGCGATGGCAAACTGGCTTGCGCCCAGCTGGAACATCGGCTCGCACCAGACGTGAGCGGCCATGGTGTAGGCGCGCACAGTCAGTAGGGTCTCGCCTACCGCGACCTCGCGAATCACCAGCGGAAGCTGGACGGACTCGCCGGGGGCAACCGCACCGGGCATGAGCGTCTTGCGGCAAACCACGTCGCCGTCCACCAGGGTCTCCGCCGACAGGCAAACATCCTCGAGGGTGGTAAACCAACGCTTGTTGGTGACGGTCAGCTCGCCCGCCTCGGCATCGTAGGCCATGCGAACCGGGCAGATAACCTGACCATACTCAGTGAGGCCCGGGCTCGGCTGCTGCCAAGGGAACACCATGCCATCGATGCAGAAGTTGCTGTTGTTGGGGTAATCGCCGTTGTCGCCACCATACATATCGTAGGCAACACCGTCCTCGGTCACAGCAGCCAAACCGTGGTCGCACCATTCCCAGATAAACTGGCCTTGGATGCAATCCCAGCGATCGAAGACCTCCTGATACTCGGACAGGCCTCCGGGGCCGTTGCCCATGGAGTGACCGTACTCGCAGTTGATGCGCGGCTTGGGGAATGGATGCTCACCAAAGTCGTTCATCTGCGACACGCGGGAGTACATGGTGGAGATAACGTCGACGGTATCGGCGTTGCGATCCTCCTCGTAGTGGACCGGACGACCGTCGAGCTCGTGAGCCTTGGCATACATTGCACGGATGTTGCAGCCATAGCCGCTCTCGTTGCCCATCGACCACATAATGATGCAGGCGTGGTTGCGCTCCTGCATCACCAGGCGCTCAATACGGTCGACGTAGGCCGGCTCCCATGCCGGGTCGTCGGTGACCAGGGCGATATTGCCGATATTCTCGAAGCCGTGGCTCTCCATATCGGTCTCGGCGACCAGCATGATGCCATACTCATCGCACAGCTCGTAGAAGCGCGGGTCGTTGGCGTAGTGGGACGTGCGCACCGCGTTGATGTTGTGCTGCTTCATGAGCTCCAGGTCGCGGCGCATGCGATCGAGGCCCACGGCGCGGCCCTTGTGATCGTCGTGATCGTGGCGGTTGACGCCATGCATCTTAAAGTAAGTGCCGTTGAGGTAGATATGATTGCCCTCGACCGTCACCTCGGCAAGACCCTGGCGATGCGGGACGTACTCGCTGACCTGGTCACCGTCGTAGACCTCAAACGTAAGGTCATAGAGGAAGGGGTCCTCGGGGTTCCAGAAGTGGGCATCGGTCACGTTGCATTCGGCATGGCCGTCGACGCACTCACCCGTAGCCACCACGTTCTCGCCATCGCTGAGCGTAAACACGATGCGGGAAGCGCCCTCGGCCACCGTATCGAGCGTGATCAGAGCGGTATCGCCCTCGCGGTGCGTGCGGAACCTAAAGTCTACCAGATGCGCGGCGGGACGCTGCATAAGGTACACGTCGCGGAAGATGCCCGAGGCCCACCACATATCCTGGTCCTCGATGTAGCTGCCATCGCTGTACTGCAAGACCTTAACCGCAAAAAGGTTGTCGCCCTCGACAAGTGCGTCGGTCACGTCGAACTCGGCGGACAGGCGCGAGCCCTTGGTCATGCCGATAAACTGACCGTTGACGTACAGCTCGCCATAGCTCTCGATGCCGTCGAAGCGAATGATCTCGCGAGCGCCGGCAGGAACAGCGGGAAGGTTGACGATGCGCTGGTAGACGCCCGTGGGGTCATCGGAGGGAACAAACGGCTGATCCACCGGGAACGGGAAGCCCTCGTCGGTATAGGCAAGGTTGCCGTAGCCATCTACCTGCCACAGGTGCGGAACTTCCACGTGATCCCACTCGGGCTCGTACGTGGAGAGCTCCTCGTTGGAAACGGCAGCAGGTCCCTCAAAGAGGCGGAACTGCCACGAGCCGGACAGCTGGACAAACCCGCGCGACAGCTCGCGGCTGTACGTAGCGGCGAGATCGGCGGTCTCGTAACCCATAAAGTACGCATGGGGTGCCAGGCGGTTCCTGTGGGTGAGCGCTTGGTTTTCCCAATCGTTAATGGCGTCCATGGTGATGCTCCTTCGTCATCGTAGTGATTCTTGTGCAACCGGTTGTCCTTATCTTACGGGCGATGCAAAAAACTGTGCAACCGGTTGTCCGCTGAACGGTCGATTTGGCCGGGTTAACGGTGCAACCGGTTGTACAATCGCAACACTTATGTCACCCTGAGTATCGAAACTCAGCGCAAGACATCGTTCTTAAGCTCGTAGGCAACCTCCACGCCCGCTGATATCTCACCCACACGAGACGTATTCGATTTCGGCTTGGTTGCAAAACGACACCGGTCACCGGATATCATGAACGCTGTTCAGGCGCACTATAGTAAGCTGTATCCGCACCAGCCCGTATCAGTGACAACATCGACCACATTTTCCAGGAGACGCCATGACCCAACCAGTTCGCACCGCACCTACGCTTGCCGAGGTTGCCGCAGCTGCCGGCGTGTCGCGCTCCACGGCATCGCGCGCCCTCAACGATTCGCCCCGCATTAGCGAGGAAACCAAAAAGCGCGTCCGCGCGGCGGCCAAGGAAGTCAATTTTGTCCCCAACGCTCGTGGCCGAGCGCTCGCTGTCGGGCGCACGGAAATCATCGCCGTGCTCGTGACCGAGCCCCTGAGTGAACTCTTCAGCGACCCCACCTATAGCGAGTTTTTGAGCGGCATTACCGAGGAACTGTCGGAGTCGTCCTATCTGCCCGTTATCTTGCAGGCGTCTTCTACGCATGAGCGCAACCGCGCACGCGAGCACTTTGAGCGCCGCTCGTTCGACGCCGTGATCGACGTCTCCCCCTACAAGGGCAGCGAGCTGCTCGAGGTGCTGCGCGAGCTGGGCGTACCCACCGTGTTGTGCGGCCAGCTCGAGGGCCACCCCTATCGCGATGTGTTCTCGACGGTCTACTCCGACGACGAAGAGGGCGGACATTTTGCGGCACTCGCCATGAAGGATCGCGGGCGCAAAGATATCGTCGCCGTGTTGGGACCGCAAGACAACCCCGCTGTTGTCGACCGTCTGCGCGGCTACCGCGCCGTCTTGGGCGAAGACCTCCCAGACGCAAACGTTATCTATACCGGCTGGAACAGCGGAGACGGCTATCAGGCCATGCACCAGATCCTCGCGCGCGAGATTGCTTTCGATGGCGTGCTCTGCGGGTCGGACCGTATCGCGGCTGGCGTCATCACCGCACTCAACGAGGCAGGCCTATCCGTTCCGGCGGACGTTTCCGTCGTCGGCTTCGACGATCACGAGATTGCGACGCGCTGCGTCCCCGCGCTCACGACCGTCCGCCAGCCCCTGCGCGAAGAAGGCCACATGGCCGCCAACATTGCGCTCGACATGATCAAGGGCGCCGAGCCCACCACCTCCGTGATGCACATGCAGCTGATCCAGAGAGACTCGCTATAAGAAACTGGGACAGGCTTTCCGCCAGACAGTTGTTGCGGAAAGCCTGCCCCGTTTTGAGCGCTCATTCTGGGGCACAGTTTCCGCTAGACAGCTCAACCGGAAACTGTGCCCCATTATTTTGCCGAATTCTGGGTCGCGCTTTCCCAGAGGACCCCCTTTGGGAAAGCGCGACCCGTTCTGGACCCAGATTCCGGGACGCACTTTCCGCGACGCCCGGTCACCCTATATACCCTCACAATCTCGGCGCATAAAAAACGAGGGAAGGCACACGTCCTTCCCTCGTTGCAAGCAATATGTAGCCGCTTGCCTACATCAGGCGCAGGCTGACGTCCTTGAGCTGGGCGCCGGAAACGGCACTCGGAGCACCCGACATAAGGTCGGAGCCACTGGCCGTCTTGGGGAACGCCATGACGTCGCGGATGGAGTCGGAACCGGTGAGCAGCATGCACACGCGGTCCAGACCCAGAGCGAAACCGCCCATCGGGGGCGCACCAAACTTGAGGGCCTCCATGAGGAAGCCAAACTGAGACTCGGCGCGCTCCTCGGTAAAGCCCAGGAGCTTGAGCATGGACATCTGCATCTCGGCGTTGTGGATACGCATACCGCCGCCGCCGGCCTCAAAGCCGTCCATGACAAAGTCGTAGGTGCACGAACCGGCTGCCAGCGGATCGGCCTCGATCTTGGCGATGTCGGTCTCGGTCGGCAGGGTAAAGGGCTGATGCTCGGCAGCATAGGCCTTGCGATCCTCGTCCCAATGGAACAGCGGGAAGTTGACGACCCACAGGAAGTCGTGACCCTCGCGCTTGATCTCGAGCGCATTGGCCATGTGGGAACGCATGCCGCCCAGGATCTCGTCGGAGAGCAGGCGCGGGCCGGCGGCGAACATCACAAGGTCGCCGGGCTCGACGTCCATGCGCTCGCGCAGAGCCGCCATCTCCTCGTCCGAGAAGAACTTGACGATGGGGCTGTTGATGGAGCCGTCCTCACGGAAGGCGATCCAAGCCAGGCCCTTGGCGCCAAACGTGGAGGCCACGCCGGCAAGCTTATCGATCTTGGCACGTGCCCAGGCGCCGGCGCCCTTGGCGTTGATGGCCTTGACGACAGAGCCCTCCTCGTTTGCGGCAGTCGCAAAGACCTTGAACTTGGAGTTGGCAAAGATGTCGGTCAGGTCGACCAGGTGCATGCCATAGCGGGTATCGGGCTTATCGGAGCCATAGGTGTCCATGGCATCCCAGTAGTTCATGCGACGCAGCGGCGTGGGCATCTCGACACCCATGCGGCCGAAAGCATCGGCAAGAACCTCCTCGAGCGCGCTCATGACATCGTTCTGGTCCACGAAGGACATCTCGATATCGACCTGGGTGAACTCGGGCTGACGGTCGGCACGCAGGTCCTCGTCGCGGAAGCACTTGGCAACCTGGTAGTAGCGCTCGACGCCACCGACCATGAGCAGCTGCTTCAGGAGCTGCGGGGACTGCGGCAGGGCGTAGAAGTTACCCGGCTGAATACGGCTGGGAACGATGAAGTCGCGAGCGCCCTCGGGCGTGGACTTGAACAGGGAGGGCGTCTCGACCTCCATGAACTCACGGTTGTGCAGCGCCTCGCGAATGGCAAAGGTAAAGTCGGAGCGCAGCTTGAGGTTGGCCATCATCTCGGGACGACGGAGGTCCAGATAGCGATAGCGCAGGCGGGTGTCCTCGCTCGTCTCGATGCCGTCCTCGATCTGGAACGGCGGGGTGACGGACGTGTTGAGCACCTCGGCGTGGTCGGTCAGGACCTCGATCTCGCCGGTCGCGAGCTTGGTGTTGGTGGTCTCCTCGCCACGGGCGCGCACGACGCCGTGGATCTTGATGGGCCACTCGGGACGCATGGTCTCGGCGATCTTAAAGGCATCGCCATCGGAGTGCTCGGGGTCGAAGGTGAGCTGCGTGATGCCCTCGCGGTCGCGAAGGTCGCAGAAGATAAGGCCGCCGTGGTCGCGGCGACGGCTCACCCAACCGGTGAGGGTGACCTCTTCGCCCACGTTCTCGAAGCGAAGCTCGCCGCAGGTACGGGTGTGCATGGAATGCTCATCGATGGGACGGGTCTGGCTCATACCAGTGATCCTCCTTTATGGATCTGTGCCGCCCCGTGTCGTTCCGGGCGGCGTCGTACAGATTTGCCCAGCCTGCGTAAACCGCGCAGCCGGACATGGCGTTCTATCTTATCGCACCCGCGTCGATGTACCACGAAAAAGTAGCTCTTGCCCAAAGACTTGACGGAGACGAAACAATTGACGCACCGCGGCACCCGCCCGCGCTATTCACGTGCGACAATATGCCCCAATAAAACAGCACTTGGAAAGGCCCGTCATGACTGCACGCCTCATTGTTATGGATATCGACTCCACGCTCATCAACCAGGAGGTCATCGACCTGTTGGGCGAGGAGGCCGGCGTGGGCGAGCAAGTTGCGCAAATCACCGAGCGCGCTATGCGCGGCGAGCTGGACTTTAAGCAGGCGCTCGAGGAGCGCGTGGGGCTGCTTGCCGGCTTGGACGAGAGTGTGTTCGAGCGCACCTTTGAGCGCGTGACGTTTACCCCCGGCGCGCTGGAGCTTGTGCGCTCGGCGCACAGCAAAGGCTGGAAGGTCGGCGTGGTAAGCGGCGGCTTTCACGAGGTCGCTGACAAGATCGTGGCCGCCGCGGGCATCGATTTTTGCCTGGCCAACCGTCTGGAAGTCGTGGACGGCAAGCTCACCGGCAAGCTGGCGGCAGACATTGTGACCAAGGAGTCCAAGCTCATCCAGCTGCTGGATTGGGCGGTTGAGTGCGGTGTCGACATGGCCCACACCGTCGCGATCGGTGACGGCGCCAACGACATCCCCATGATTCAGGCCGCGGGCACGGGCATCGCGTTTTGCGCCAAGCCCAAGACGCGCGAAGCCGCCCCGTTTGCCATCGATGAGCGCAACCTGATGCTCGCCATGGACATCATCCTGCGCGACTAGTCGATCTTTCTAACAAGAGAATCAGTCTGTCCTATAGTTTCCGAACAATTTTGTCTTAGTGTTCGGAAACATACCCTTTGAGTGCTAGACTTTGCGCCGTCGAAGGGAACATATATGGAT
>URZN01000008.1 GCA_900552345.1 uncultured Collinsella sp.
TCGAGGGTACGCCCGAGGATAAGTTCCAGGACGCCGCGCTCGAGTACTGCAAGAAGGTGCTGACCGATCACCAGCGCATCCTGTTCTCCGGCGACGGTTACTCCGACGAGTGGCCCATCGAGGCCGAGAAGCGCGGCCTTGCCAACAACAAGACCACGGCCGACGCTCTGCCCGCCTTTGTTTCCGATAAGGCTATCGCGCTCTTTGAGGAGACGGGCGTCCTGACCAAGGCCGAGGCCCAGTGCCGTTACGACTGCAAGCTCGAGAAGTACAACAAGCTCATGAATATCGAGGCTACCACGATGGTTCGCGAGGCGCGTCGTACCTATCGCCCGGTCATTACCGCCTACGCCACCAAGGTCGCTAAGGGCCTTGAGACTATTCGTGCCGCCGGTGCTGAGGCCGCCATGCAGTGCGAGCAGAACACGCTCAACAAGCTCTGCAACGGCATCACCGCCATCAACGACTCCATCAAGGCGCTCGACGCCGTGCATCAGAAGGCCGAGGCCCTCGATGGCCAGGAGCAGGCCAATGTGTATGCACACGAGGTCGTTCCCGCTATGGATACGCTGCGCGCCGCCGTGGACGCCATGGAGGAGATCGTGGCCGCCGACTACTGGCCGGTCCCGACTTACGACGACATCCTGTTCTACGTGTAGAGCGTAACTGACATATCGTCACGGTATTGAGCCGGGGTCCGCATCATGCGGGCCCCGGTTTTTGTTTGCGAAGGACGCTTTGAAGCCCGTTTTGCCGCCGATATGCCTAGGTATAAAGGGTTGTGGGCAAAAAACGTCAAATATGAGTACTGTCACAAGTCCTGCAGCATTATTTATTTGCAAAATATGAAGTGTTACGCAACACATGTCCAAGTACTTAGCCGATAAACGTCTGCAATTCTTCCGCCGTAGGACGCCTGACGTCTAAATCGTCTTCTGAAGGCATGAAATTGCTGTTACTAAAATGGTAACAGTACTCATATTTGCTATTTTTTGCCCACAGGCCTTGCGATGATGCCGGGATTCGCACCCTGTCGGGTTCGAATCCCGGCATATCGGTAGCAAAAAGCCCGTCACCGCGAGGATAACGGGCTTCTCAGTTTAAATGGTGCCCCCAGCGGGATTCGAACCCGCGATATCCACCTTGAAAGGGTGGCGTCCTTGGCCGCTAGACGATGGGGACAGCGGGAAAGAGTATAGCAGACTTTTTTGCCGACGCGTATATCGTTGGCAAACTGGAAAACCACCACAAAGGTGCCTGTCCCTTTGTGGTGGCGGGGCGTTAGGGGAGGAGCTTCATGGCGGCGTCGTGGGCGGCGCGCTCGTAGATGTCGTCGAGGGGCTTGAGCGGCAGCAGGGCTGTGGCCTGCGCATCGCCGCGGCGCTCGAGGGCGTGGGTAATGAGCCAGTCGGCGAGCTCGGGGTTCTTGGGTAGCGCTGGTCCGTGCAGGTACGTGCCGATGACGCCCTTGTAGATGATGCCCTCAAAGCCATCGTCGCCGTTGTTGCCGGTGCCCGCGACGACGGACGTTCCGAGCGGCGTGGCATCTGCGTCGAGCAGGGTGCGGCCGCCGTGGTTCTCGAATCCCACAAAGGGCTCGGGTGCCAGGTCGGTCTTGACGGCGACGTTGCCGATCAGGCGGTCGGAGCCGCGTACGGTCTCGGCGGAAATGACACCCAGACCTTCAATGCGATCTTCACCCATATAGTACGAACGGCCGAGCAGCTGATAGCTGCCGCAGATAGCAAGCAGCGAGCCGCCGTCCTCAACATAGGCCGCGACCTTGTCTTTTTGAGCAAGACGCTCGTGCGCCACGCCCAGCTCGTCGCGATCGGAGCCGCCGCCCATCATGACGATGTCGGCGTCGGCGAGATCGAGCACCTCGCCCATGCGAACCTCGTCCACGCGAACGGGGATGCCGCGCCAGGCGCAGCGGCGCTCGAGGGCGATGACATTGCCGCCGTCGCCATAGAGGTTGAGGGCGTCGGGATACAGGTAGACGATACGCAGCGGGCGCGAGAGCTCGACCGGCGCGACGCCGACGGGGACAGCACTGCCATCGGCGCACGTTGCAGCGTGGGCGGCAACCGTAGTCGCATCGGTGTCTTTGAGCCCATCGAGCTCCTTGACCAGCGGCGGGAAGGCCGTGTAGTTGGCGACGGCGTAGAAAGTGTCGCCAGCCTCCTTGTCTGCCACGGCGCCGATCGCCTGCTCGATATTCGAGATGATGGCGGCATCGATGCCGGCGTACTTGAGGCGCACCTGCATGTCGTGCGCGCGCGTGCCGCCGGCAAAGGCGACAAGTCCCGTTGTGTCGGCGATGCGCTCAAAGTCGACGTCGTAGATCCACGATACATCGTGGCCGTCGGCATCGTTGTCGTTGAGGAAGAAGGCGCAGAGCCTGCCGCCTGCCGTTTTAATGGACTGAATCTGGCGATCGAAACCCACGGGATTCTTGGCCAGGTTGGCCTCGACGGTTCGGCCGGCGATATTCCAACGGCCCATGCGACCACCTGCTGGCACGTAGGCGTCGAGCGTGGGCTGCAGATGCGCCGCGTCCACGCCCAGCTCGTGGGCGGCGAAGAAGGCTGCGGCTACGTTGTAGACCATATATAGGCCGTTGTAGCGTGTGGTGATGTGTACGGCAGCCGCGTCGGGCGCAGACCCAAAGACCAGGTCAAAGCCGTAGCCGTCGCAGCCGAGCTCCACGCCCGTCACGCGACGGACAAGCCCAGGGCGGGCCCAGCCGCACGAGGGGCAATGGTATGCGCCAAGCTGTCCGTACTGCACATAGTCGTACTCCAACGGCGCGTTGCACTGTGAGCAAAAACGCGAGTCGCTAATGCGGTCGGATTCGGTGTCGGTGGCGCCGTCGATGCCAAAGGCGATGCTTGCATTGGGAGCGCGCGCGGCGATTGCGGCACACAGCGGGTCGTCTGCGTTGTAGATGAGCGTTGTTGCCGGAGAGAGCTCCAACGCATGGGCGATGACGTCTTGGGTATGGTCGATCTCGCCGTAGCGGTCTAGCTGGTCGCGGAACAGGTTGAGCAGCACAAAGTACGTCGGCTTGAGCTTGGGCAGAACGCGTACGGTGTAGAGCTCGTCGCACTCAAAAACGCCCACGCACTTGCCGCTGCTGGTGTGCTTAAGGCCGCCGCGGGCCTCGAGCAGAGCACCCACCACACCAGGCTCCATATTGTTGCCGGCACGGTTGCACACCACGGTAGCGCCGCTGGCAGCAACTGCGTCGGCGATGAGGTTGGAGGTCGTGGTCTTGCCGTTGGTGCCGGTGATCACCACGCTGCGGTCGACTAGGCTTGCGAGGTCGCTTAGCAGCTCGGGGTCGATCTTCATGGCGATGCGGCCGGGAAGCACGCCACCCTGGCGTTTGAGGACAGAGCGCAGTCCCCAGCGGGCGATATCGCTCGAGGTGCAGGCGAGAGATGAGCGGAGGTTCATGAAGCCGTTCCTAACATAGATGACATGGTCGGGGCGATCGCGTCGCTAAAAGCCGTAGCGGCGCGCAAATTCCTGGGCAAGCTGCGATACATCTTCGCAGGCGTTGGCCCAGGGGGCAAAGTCGGGGGTGTCCGAGATAATGCCGTCGGCTTCCCAAACCGCCTGGTGCGAGAGGTCCCAGGGGTCGCGCGGCTCGGGTCGGCAGGGAAGATACGGCGTCTGGTACATGGGGTTCAGCAAGAAGAACGCGCCGCCCTCGCAACGGTTAGCGAACTCACGCAGCGCGCGCGTCGCCGGGCGCATCTTGTTTGTTTTGAACAGCAGAATCGTGCGGGCGAGCAGGTACCAGGGGGAGTTTTCGAGTGCGTCTGCCCCCATCTGCTCCTCGAGCTGATGCGCCAGGGCAAAAAAGCCGTCCTGGTCTTCCAGGCGGGCGAGGGCAAGCAACACGGTGCCGGCGGCCCGGGTGGGATAGCCCTCCGCCTTAAGGACACGGTGGGAGTAGTTGGCGGCGGCACGGTAGCGGGCGCTCGCCATGCACAGCTGCGAGATGGCCTCGAGCGTGTGAAGCCAGCCGATAAGCGCCGGTTCGCTCACGGTAAGGTCTGCTGCGGTGACACCGTCGGCCAAAACATTATTGGCCCAGTAGTGCGGGGCCTCCATATCAAACCCGGGCACGCTTTGCTGCAGGTAATCGGCCGTGGTCGCCTCGAGTTTCATCAGGTCGCCCAGGCAGGCGTCGACGGGCGTGTCCGCCAGGATGATGGCGAGCAACTGAGCATCGAGGACATGCGCATCGACGCGAACAATCTTGAGCAGCTCATCGCGCATATCGTCGAACAGGCGGTTGCGCGTCTGCTCAAACTCCTCGTCGCTGCCCATGTCCTCGATGCGGCGAAGCTCGTCAAGCAAATGACGATGAACGCCGGCATAGGACAGCAGCGCCTGGGCATGCTCGGTCTGCGCATACTTGTGGGGGTTTGCGCTGATGTCGTTATGGACAAGCTCGCGTGCTGCATCGGTGAGTTCGGGGTGCGACGCCAGATAGGTGCGCTCCAGATAGGCGGGGATGTAGACGCTCGGATCCATTAGAGGTCTCCTCCCTTAAACGGCAATCCCTGTTCGGCCGCGCGCAGGATTCGTTCGTCGATCTGAGAGCGCACGATGTCGTTGGTGGCGACCCAGGCGGCAAAGCTGGCGTTGTCGGGCGCGCCTAGGCCCTCCTGCAGCACCGGCGTCGCCTCGGACAGGGCAAGGACAAGCTCATCGGTGGAGCCCGGACCTACGTTGACGCGGGCATAGATGCCATCGGGAAACTCGGTTTGGAAGTAGAGTGCTTCGGCTGCGTGCGGGCATGAGCGCACCAGGATGCGCAGGTAGTGTTCGGCGCCCTCGTAATCCAGCTCGCGCCAGGCTGCGCTCATCAGTGCGATGAGCGTCCACGGGTCCAGGTCGCGCTCTGCGTCCTTGGGACGGCGGCGCAGCGGCGTGTTTGCAAGATAGGGCACGGAGTGGGCGGAACGAAAACGCTTGAGCTCCTCGGCAGGGTATTCGAGCTTTGCCATGGCAAGCATCGCGGTATGGCGGACGCCGGCGGGGTCGTTGGGCGCAAAGTCCAGGCTGCGATTCGCGGCATCCAGCGACATGCGGTAGCGGCCGCTAATGAGCGCGCGCGATGCCAAGGCGGCAAGCCAGCGCAGGTAGGGACGGCGGGTCAGGTCGCCTGCGGCCTCACGCTCGTAGGGGTCCTGTGCCGAGGCAATCTTGAGCGCCAGGTCGTGCTCCACCTCGTCGCACTTGGACACCAGATACTGTACGTATTCCTCGTTGGATTCGGCGGTGAGTGCCGTCAGCATGCGCTGAGCATCCCAGTTGGCCGGATCGAGCGCGGCTGCCTCGCGGAGCATGTTCTCGGCGGCTGCCTCTTCCTGCTCGGCTTGGGCATCGTCGGGGATAAAGGGAATGCGGTAGTCGACGGCCTCGACCACCTTGGCGATCAGATGCCCGGCGCGGTCGCGGTCGTGCACGATGAGCGGTGCGGGGTTGCGGGTGAATTGTTCCATCAGACGCTCTACGGCGGCACCGTCGGTGAGCGGGATATTGTCGCGGCGCAAGGCCTCAAGAACGAGGCGATGGCAATCCTCTTGAATGGGGTCGAATGCCATGGGGCCTCCTTTGCTGCGGTTAGGGTTCAAATCATCTCTATATAAGGTTCTAGTTTACCCGCATGTGGCACACCGGGGGTGTCGCACTTGGACTTGCACCTTTGCACCACGAAGACGGATGTCGCACAAATGTCGGCACCTTGGACGACCGAGTGGTATCACAGTGCCGTAAACGGTCGATTTTTGGCGGCGAACGGGGCACATTTTGGAGGGGCACGGCCCTGTCCGGGATATGTGGTCAACCCTGATAAAACGTTTGCCCAGCTTGGGAGTATGAATGCCCCACAAGGGTCTTTAGGGATAGAAAAAACGTTTCATCATTGTCGGCTTTAGGTGAATAACTGACCAACCAGAACGGTAAAATAATGTTTGTCTGAGCGTTGAGACGTTTGGACATCGCGCATTGTCGTCGCCGGCAACGCGCAAACCGGTCCTAACGGAGCCAATTGGGTGCTCCGTTATATACGCAAGTCTAAGAGGGGCTTGTTTAGGAGGCACAGTATGGGACGTTTTACCAATCCTCGCGATCTGTACTTTGGTGAGGGCGCTCGCCACGAGGTGAAGAACCTCAAGGGCAAGAAGGCCATCATCGTTTCTGGCGGCAGCTCTATGCGCCGCGGCGGGTTCCTGCAGGACGTTGAGGCCGACCTTAAGGAAGGCGGTTTCGAGGTCAAGCTGTTCGAGGGCGTCGAGTCCGACCCGTCCATCGAGACGGTCATGAAGGGCGCCGAGGCCATGCGCGAGTTCGAGCCCGACTGGATTATCGCCATCGGCGGCGGTTCGCCCATCGATGCCGCTAAGGCCATGTGGGTCTTCTACGAGTATCCCGAGGAGTCCTTCGATAACATCATCCAGCCGTTCAGCTTCCCCGAGCTGCGTCAGAAGGCTCACTTCTGCGCCATCTCCTCTACCTCCGGCACCGCTACCGAGGTCACTGCCTTCTCCGTCATCACCGACTACGCCAAGGGCATCAAGTACCCGCTGGCCGACTTCAACATCACTCCCGATGTCGCCATCGTCGACCCCGAGCTCACCTACACCATGCCCGCCAAGCTGTGCGCTCATACCGGCATGGACGCTCTGACCCACTGCATGGAGGCCTACGTTTCCACCTGCGCCTCTATGTTCACCGACGCCAACGCTCTGCACGGCATCCGCGAGATCGTCGAGTGGCTGCCCAAGTCCTATGCTGGCGACCATGAGGCCCGTCAGCACATGCACGAGGCTCAGTGCATCGCCGGTATCGCCTTCTCCTCGGGCCTGCTCGGCATCGTTCACTCCATGGCTCACAAGACCGGTGCAGCCTTTGAGAACGGTCACATCATCCACGGTGCTGCTAACGCCATGTACCTGGGCAAGGTCATCCAGTGGAACTCCAAGGACCCGCGTGCTGCCGAGCGTTATGCATACGTGGCCAAGGAGATCCTGCACCTTCCCGGCGAGACCAACGAGGAGCTCATCGCCGCGCTCGTCCAGAAGATTCGCGACCTCAACGACCAGCTCAACATTCCGCAGTCCATCAAGGATTACGCGAATGGTGGCGTGAAGGTCGACGCCGAGAACCCGCAGATGGTTTCCGAGGAGGAGTTCCTCGCCAAGCTGCCCGAGATCGCCGCGAACGCCGAGCAGGACGCCTGCACGCCCGAGAACCCGCGTGAGACCAAGGCTGCCGACTTCGAGAAGATCCTCAAGGCCTGCTACTACGACACCGACATCGATTTCTAATCGACTCTTGTTATCGTAACGAGGGGCTCCGCACGTATCTGTACGGAGCCCCTTTCTTTTTTCTTTTAGAGAATGGGATAGTTATGGCTGCAATTTTCAATAGCCCCAGCAAGTACATCCAGGGTCCGGACGAGCTCGCCAAGCTCGGCTCCTATGTCGAGCCGCTTGGCGCTAAGGCCCTCGTCATCGTGACGCCTTCGGGCAAGAAACGCGTCGGTGCCAAGATCGAGGGCGGCTTTGCCGAGGCCAAGGCCGAGCTGCTGTTTGAGGACTTTAACGGCGAGTGCTCCAAGGGCGAGGTCGATCGCCTGGTTGCGCTCGCTCGCGACAACGGTTGCGACATCATCGTCGGTGTCGGTGGCGGTAAGATTCTCGACACCGCGAAGGCCGTTGCCTATTACCTGGAATCCCCGGTTATCATTTGCCCCACCATCGCTTCGACCGATGCACCGTGCTCGGCACTTTCGGTGCTCTACACCGATGACGGCCAGTTCGATAAATATCTCTTCCTTAAGGCAAACCCCAACATTGTCCTGATGGATACGACGGTCATCGCGGCGAGCCCGGTGCGCCTGACGGTTTCCGGTATGGGCGATGCGCTCGCAACCTACTTTGAGGCCCAGGCGACGCATGATGCCGACGGCGGCACCTGTGCTGGCGGCAAGGGCGGTATGGCTGGTCTGGCGCTCGCCAAGCTCTGCTATGAGACGCTTATGGCCGATGGCGTCAAGGCCAAGGTTGCGCTGGAGAAGGGTGCGCTCACGCCTGCCGTGGAGCACATCATCGAGGCAAATACGCTGCTCTCCGGCATTGGCTTTGAGAGCTCGGGCCTCGCTGCTGCTCATGCCATCCACAATGGCCTGACGATGCTGCCCGAGTGCCACAGCATGTATCACGGCGAGAAGGTCGCCTTTGGCACTATCGTTCAGCTGGTACTCGAGGATGCTTCGACTGAGAAACTTGAGGAAGTCTTGGGCTTCTGCATTGAGCTGGGCCTGCCAGTCACGATGAAGGAGCTTGGCGTTGCCGAGGTTACGCGCGAGAAGGCCATGGTCGTTGCCGAGGCCGCGTGCGCGCCCGAGGACACCATGTGCAACATGCCCTTTGAGGTGACGCCCGAGATGGTCGCAAACGCCATCCTGGGTGCCGACGCGCTGGGCCACTACTATCTCATGGATGAGTAAATCAAGCTAAGGAAGGGGCAAAGCCAGCAGATGGCTTTGCCCCTTTTTGCTATGGTGCAAAGGGGCCAGGTTGCTTTGCACCAATTGTTGTTGATGAAAGGGCGGATTCTCGTATGGCGCTTCCCATGGTTTATGGCGGTCCCGGCCGGTATGTTCAGGGGCCGGGCGAACTTTCGCGTCAGGGCAGGTATTTGTCATGGTTGGGCTGCGCTGCCTATGTCTTGTTTGACCAGGGCACCGAGGATCGGCTGTGCAGGCAGATCGTCGATGGATTTCTGGACGAAGATCTAAGCGAGCCGTTCTTTAAGATTTACAACGGTCCGTGTACGGAAGATGCCGTTGTCGAAATGGCCAAGGAAGCCCGGGCCGAGTATTGCGACATGGTGGTGGGCATTGGCGGCGGCAAGATGCTCGATATCGCCAAGGCCGTTGCGTTTTATGCCGAGTTGCCGTTGTGCGTATGTCCCACGGCGGCGTCGATGGACGGTCCGTGCAGCGCGATTTCGGTGCTGTATCACGAGGATGGGTCGTTCGACCGCTACCTGATGCTCGAGAAGAATCCAGACTTGGTCGTGGTCGATACCAACGTGGTCGCGGCGGCCCCGCTGCGTATGACGGTCGCTGGTATGGGCGATGCGCTGGCAACGTATTTCGAGGCGCGTTCGTGCGCCGCGGCGCACGGCGCCAACGAGCACGGTGGCGCGCCGGGACACTTGGCCTTGGTTGCGGCTCGTGCCTGCTATGACACACTCATGGAGTGCGGCGTCGCTGCCAAGCGCGATCTCAAAAAGGGCCGTACATCGCCAGCGGTTGAGCGCCTGATCGAGTGCAATATTCTGCTCTCGGGTGTTGGCTTTGAGAGTGGTGGCCTAGCGCTTGCCCATGCCATAGCCAACGGCCTGACGATTCTGCCCGAGTGCAAGGCCATGCATGGTGAGGCCGTGGCATTTGGCCTGGTGGTGCAGCTGCGCCTGGAGCGTGCGCCCGAGCTTAATCAGGTGCTCGAGTTTTGCCAGCGCGTCGGTCTGCCGACGACGCTCGAGGAGCTGGGCCTTGACGAGATTTCCGATGCCGACCTGATGAGCGTTGCAGATGCGGCCTTTAGAAACGAACGCAATATGGCTAACGAACAGGCCAAGGTGACCAGACAAAAGCTCGTGCAGCTCATGCGCGAGGCATAGCTAGGCGCTTGATCGACCTTGTGCAATCGAGGCGGCGATAGGCATAGGCTATTTGCCTCAAAGGTGCGCCGCGTGTAATTTGCCCGAGGTGTGGGCCGATAGCGTATCATTATCTCTTGCTTGTTTGCACTGCTCAGGGAGGGGCCGCGCATGGCGCAGGAACACGATCTGTTTGATGACATTATCGAGATCAGCAAGGGTTTCGACTTTCTTAAAAACCCGCTTGGCGGCGTGACCGATGCGCTCGATCCGTCGGCACCGCAGTGGAATCCTGCCGACTACAAGGAGCGTCCGCGCGGCAACACCATTCCGTGCCTGACCTGCAAAAACGAAAAGAGCGGTTGCACCGCGTGCATGGATGTGTGCCCGGTCAACGCTATCGAGGTCGAGGAAGACGCCATCGAGATCCTCGACTCCTGTCGCAAGTGCGGCCTGTGCGCCGCTGCCTGTCCGACCGAGGCGATCATCTCGCCGCGCCTGGCGCCCAAAAACCTGTATGACGATATCGTCTCTGCTGCTACGAGCCACGAGACCGCCTACGTCACCTGCACACGCGCCCTCAAGCGCATGCCGCGCGAAAACGAGGTCGTCGTTGCCTGCGTGGGCGACATTACGGCCGAGACCTGGTTCTCGGTACTGGCGGACTATCCCAACGTGAGTGTGTACCTGCCGTTGGGCGTGTGCGATAAATGCCGCAACACCGGCGGTGAGGACATTCTGGGCGAGGCGATTGCGAAGGCCGAAGAGTGGTCTGGCACGGGTATGGGCCTGGAGGTCGATCCCAAGAGCCTCAAGTGCCATAAGCTTCGCGAGTACGAGCGCAAGGAGTACATAGAAAAGATTGCCCGTACCACGGGCCTGACGGTGACCAAGCTCAATCCGGCGACGGCGGCACTGGCCTCGGTGACGCAAAAGCTCAAAGCCCATCGCCATCAGATTACCCAGCTGGAGCGCACGCTCAACACTATGTGCGGCACCACGACGACCAAGCGTCGCCGTTCGCTCACGCACGGGCGCCAACTGGTGCTCTCAACGTTGCAGAACCATCCCGAGCTTGCCCAGAACATGCAGGTGAGCACGCCGGAATGCGATTTTGACAAGTGCACGTCGTGCGGCGAGTGCGTCAACGTGTGCCCCACGTTTGCCTGCGATTTGGTGGGAAGCGGTCGCTTTGCGCTGGAGTCCACGTATTGCTTGGGCTGCGGTGCCTGCGTCAAGGTGTGCCCCGAGCATGCGCTCAAGTTGGTTGAGCATGACGCGTCCAATCTGGTCGTCGTCGATCCCGAAGCCGAGGAAAAGGCTGCCCAGAAGGCCAAGGCTCACGAAGAAGCTGAGAAGGTCAAGGCCGAGGCAAAGGCCAAGCTGGACAAGATGCTCGACCAGGTGGAAAAGCTCGCGGACTAGCTAAAAGGGCGTACATGATGGCCGGTGGGACAGGTGCTGCCCCGCCGGCCAAAAAAGTTGCGGTGGAATAGTTCCTGTTTTGCCCTTAAGCTGGCCATCCTAGGAACTATTCCACCGCAACTAATAGATGGTTAGCCCATGCTGCTCTGATGGGTCTCGCTGCCGTTATTGCGGCGGGTGACCGTTTCGTGGAGTAAAAAGAAGCTGGGACCCTGCTTTGTCTCGGTGTATTCCATAAGGATGCCGTCGGCGTTGTAGGTCTGTCCGCGTATAACGGCGAGTGCGTTAAAGTCGTCGAGATCGAGCACGCGCGCATCTTCGGGCGTGGGATGCTCAATCGTTACATCGCGTTTGCCCGTGGCAATCTTAATGCCAAGATCTTCTTCGAGGTAACGATAAATCGAATCGTTGACAATCTCGGGTGTCAGTCCCGGTACCTGTGAGCTTAGGTAATAGGAGTCGTCGGAGCACACGGCATGTCCATTTGCATAACGGATGCGTTTGGCACGTGTGAGCTCACAGCCTTCGGGAAACCCGGTAATCCTGGAGAGTGCCTTGCTACAGACGAGGAGCTCAAAGACAGTGGTAACCGTTTTGAGCTCAAAGCCTCGGCTGGCTGCGATTTCCTTGAAGGTCTCGAGTCCGCCGCCGCCACGACTCGTCTCGTCACTGATGTTGCGAATGACGCGCATGCCTTTGCCTTGCTGGGGGAGCACGTAGCCATCTGCCGCAAGCATCGAGATGGCGCGACGGACCGTCATGCGCGAACAGTCAAACAGCTGCGTGAGCTCAGTCTCCGAAGGCAGATAACTCTGATAGGCGTATGTGCCGTCGTCAATCGACTGCTTCACGTTGTCATAAATAGTTTGGAAGATGGCTCGCGCCATGACGGTCTCCTAGAGCTGGGTGCGTGAACGACGGATGAAGGCCGTCCGCGCAGGTGTCAATCGATTTATTTGCTGGGGTCGATTATATATTTACCCATGGCACGCAGGGCCGGGTCTGACAGGATGGCGCCGAGTTCGTCGAGGGAAGCCACCTTGGCGACCATCGAGGATACGTCGAGCCTGCCAGAGTCGATGAGCTCGAGCGCGCGACGCTGCGTATAAGGGTTGATGTAGGACGAGGTAAGCACGAGCTCCTTCTGGAAGACCTCGAAGGGCTTGACGGTGATTGTCTCATCGGGCTTGGTGAGACCGAACATCATCACCGTAGCCTTGTGGCCGGCGATCTGGATGGCCTGCTCGATGGTGACGGGCTTGCCAACACACTCGATAACGACATCGACGTTGCCGACGCCCTCCTGCTTCAGGCGGGCCGGGACGTCCTCGTGGATGGAATCAATTGCCAGGTCGGCGCCGAGTTTGAGCGCAACCTCGCGCTTGCCTTCGACAGGCTCGAGCAAGACAACCTTGGTGGCGCCGGCGTTTTTAGCAAGCTGCATCATGAGCAGACCGATCATGCCACCGCCGATAACGACAACTGTGCTGCCGGGCTTGATGTTGCACATATCGATGCCGTGCAGGCAGCAGGCGACGGGTTCGGTCATAGCACCCTGCTCAAAGCTGGTGTGATCGCCCAACTTGTAGACTTGCTGCATATCGACGGAGCAGTACTCGGCAAAGCCGCCGTTAACGGTGGTGCCGTAACCGGTCATATGCTCGCAGTAGTGGTTGATTCCGTCGCGGCAGGGTTCGCAGCAGCCGCAGGGATGGTTTGGGTCGATGCACACGCGATCGCCTGGTTTAAAGCCAGCGACGTCGCTGCCCACGGCCTCGACAACGCCCGCAAACTCATGACCAAGGATCGTGGGCGGGGTAACGTCGGCTGCACCCTTGTCGCCTTCATAGATATGCACGTCGGTACCGCAGACGCCGCAAGCTTTGACGTTGATCAGGACGTCGCGCCTGCCCACGGCCGGCTTTGCCGATTCCTCGACTCTGAGGTCGTGCTTTCCATAGAAGACCGCGCTTTTCATGGTGACTCCTTAACGTGGCGGTG
>URZN01000009.1 GCA_900552345.1 uncultured Collinsella sp.
GGCCTCGATGACGTCGTCAGCGGGCATGCACTCCTCGGGGCCGCAGGCCACGAAGTTCATGCCGAGCTTGGAGCAGACAACCATGAGGGAGCGAGCGACATTGTTCTTACAGTCGCCCATGAAGACGAGGGTCTTGCCCTTGATGTCGTAGTTGAAGTTCTCCTGGACGGTCAGGATATCGGCGAGCATCTGGGTGGGATGCCACTCAGTGGTCAGGCCGTTCCACACGGGCACGCCGGACTTAGCAGCGAGCTCCTCGACGTCGTCCTGGGCAAAGCCACGGAACTCGATGCCGTCATACATGCGGCCGAGAACGCGAGCGGTGTCCTCGATGGACTCCTTCTTGCCCATCTGCGACGAACCGGGATCGAGGTAGGTGACGCCCATGCCCAGATCCATGCCGCCGACCTCGAAGGCGCAGCGGGTACGAGTGGAGGTCTTCTGGAAGAGCAGAACGATGTTCTTGCCCTCGAGATAGCGGTGCGGAACGCCAGCGCGCTTCATGTCCTTGAAGTTCTTGGAAAGCTTGAGCAAGTACTCGATCTCCTCGGTGGAGAGGTCGAGGAGCTTGAGGAAGCTACGGCCGGAGAGGTTAACACCCATGGTTCGTTTCCTTTCGAAAAAATGAATTACGTAAGTATTAGTGTTGCCCGTTTGACGGGCGAAACCGGTGCGGTCGTAGGGGGACCGCACCGGAAACGGAAAGACTTAGAGGTCCTCGCGCCAGAAGGGCATGCTCATGCAGCGCGGGCCGCCGCGGCCGCGGGAGAGCTCGGCGGAGGGCACGACGAGAAGGTCCAGGCCCTCCTTGTACAGCACGTCGTTGGTGACGGTGTTGCGGGCGTAGACGCAGATCTTGCCGGGCTCGACGCACAGGGTGTTGGAGCCGTCGTTCCACTGCTCGCGGGAGGCCGCGATCGGGTCGCCGCCGCCGCAGGGGATCAGCTTGACCTGGTCGACGCCGGTGGCGTCCTCCAGGACGTGCTCGAGGGTGTCCTCGATCAGGCGGATGTTCACGTCGCCCGGGTTCTTGCCGGCGGTCAGCTCGTAGACGCGCAGGGTGCCCATGATGGCGGGGTGGATCGTGAACTTATCGACGTCGATCTGGGTGAAGACCGTGTCGAGGTGCATGAAGGCGCGCGAGACCGGGATGTCGAAGGCCAGGATGCGCTCGACCTTGGAGTCGGAGTTCCAGAAGATGTTCTGGGCCATGACGTCGATAGCGGCGGCCTGGGTGCGCTGGGAGATGCCGACGGCGAGGGTCTTCTCGTTGATGTTCAGCACGTCGCCGCCCTCGGTGTGGAACTGGCAGTCGCGGCGGAAGTACAGGGAGACGTCCTTGTAGTCGGGGTGGTACTTGAAGACGTACTTGCCGTACAGGGTCTCGCGGTTGCGGGTGACCGAGTACATGCGGTTGAGGTTGACGCCCTCGCCGACGACCGCGAACGGGTCGCGGGTGAAGTAGAGGTTGGGCATCGGGTCGATGATCAGGTCGGACTCGGACTCGGAGTTGACCAGGGAGTCGAGGGTCGTGGACGCCGTGAGGGGCAGGTCGATCTCGGCCTTGGTCATGCCGGCCATGGTCTTCTTGACGAACTCGAGGTTGTCCTCGATGGAGTCCAGCTTCTCGCGGACGATCTGCGGCATGTGCTGGCCGCGGATGCCGGCCTCGGCGATGTACTGGTCGGTGAACTCGGCGCGGGCGCCGGGGACCTGGTCGAACACCTCGGCGACGAGGTTCTCGAGGTAGAGGACCTCCACGCCCTGGTCCCTCAGGATCTGGGCGAAGGTGTCGTGCTCCTGCTGTGCGACCTCCAGGAACGGGACGTCGTCGAACAGGAGTCGCTCGAGCTCGTCGGGCGGCAGGTTGAGGAGCTCGTCGCCGGGACGGTGCAGGCAGACCTTCCTGAGCTTGCCGATCTCGGAAGGCACGTGCAGACCTTTCGTCATGGCCTCCTACCTTTCTTTCGGGCCCCTGTCAGGGCCGATTCGTTAGCGCCCCTCCGTGTGAGGCGTTATTGCTGACGACATATTTATATCCAAAATCTGTTCATACTTCCACCTCGCCCCCGAACGGTTTTATATGAGGGGTGAACGGCATACACATATACTTCACGCATGGCACACTTTGATTTAATAAAGTTTATTTACGTGCTTAAACGCGTTTTCAATCCAGATAGCAAATGGAACTAAACTTTATTAAACCACCCTCAAATTGCATATTTCGCACAACGATATGAATAGAATTCGCAATTCTCGCTGTGTCTCAACCATTTTGATTTTTATTCAGAAAGAAGTTCGTCCTATTCATTTTTGGCAAACAGATTACCGTTTACCAGACGTTGGATACCGTTCACCGGAAGCTCAGTATAAGGCCCAGCGAATACCGGCTCGCTTTACGGCCTCATTTGTAACAACTTGACTTCTCGGTATAGAAAAAAGTCCCGCTCCCCTCATGGGAAACGGGACTGTTATCGATAATCGTAGATAGATTTGAGCGGCTTTGAGAGCCGTCGGAATCCTAGCGATCGAACTCCGCCAGTGCCTCGCCCAGAAGCCTCAGACCCTCGCGCAGAACGTCCTCGCTCGCGCAGTAGCCCAGGCGTGCGCCGCAGGGAAGCTCGAAGCGGCTGCCGGGAACCAACAGCACCCCCCCCTCTCGGACAGCAGGCGCTTGCAGAACTCCTCGTCGTCCTCGGGAATATCAAGCTGGATAAACGAGGTGGACACGCCCTGCGGCGCCGTCCAGGAAACGCGGTGCTGCGTATCGATCCAAGCCTGCGCGATATCGCGGTTTCCAAACACGATCTTGCGATTGCGCTTGAGGATCTTGTCCTTGTGCTCAAGCACATAGGTCGCCAAGGTGTCGTTGAACACGCCGCCGCAGATCATGGTGTAATCGCGATAGGTGCGTATGCGGTTGGACACCTCTTCGTCGGCCACAACCCAGCCCACGCGGGCCGCAGGCGTCGAATAGGTCTTGGACACCGAGTTGGTGACGATGGCCTTCTCGTACACATCGGCCATCGACAAAAAGTCCTCGGTGTTCTCGAGCGGCAGATACACCTCGTCGCACAGCACGTAGGCGCCCACCGAACGGGCAATCTCGGCAATCTGGCCGAGCATATCGGCATCAAGCACCGTACCGATGGGGTTCGATGCGTTGTTGATGCAGATGAGCTTGGTGTTGGGGCGCACCAAGCGCTTGAGCTCCTCGATATCGGGCTTCCATCCGAGCTCCTCGCGAAGCTCCCAGTACTCGACCTCGGCACCCAGCGTGCGCGGAATCTCGTAGAGCGGCGCATAGGTGGGCCACTCGGCAATCACATGGTCGCCGGGCTCGACCACGGCCATGATGGCGTTGAGGTTCGCACCCGTACAGCCGTTGGTTTGCAGGATGTGGTCGGGATTGACCTCGCGGCGATACAGTTTGGCGACCTCGGCCTTAAAGTCAGGCGAACCCTCGATCCAGCCGTAGTTCATCTTCTCGCGGTCCAGGCGCTCATAGAACGTGGCACCGTCCTGCTCGTCGAGCGCGCGCAGCTCGCCCATGGTAAGCGACGAAATCGTCGACTGGGCGATATCCCACGTGGCGCTCTTCTCCCAAACGTTAAGCCACTCCTCAACGCCGATTGTCTTGATATCCATGGCCAAGCTCCTTACAAAAGCTGTCATCCAATCGTGTTGACGTTCCTCATACAAGAATGGGGCGGTGCGAATACCCGCACCGCCCCAATGGGAGACATCTAATGGCAGCTAGATGTATGTATTAAGACCTGTACGGGTCCTTGAAGACCTTAGAGGTCCTCGCGCCAGAAGGGCATGCTCATGCAGCGCGGGCCGCCGCGGCCGCGGGAGAGCTCGGCGGAGGGCACGACGAGAAGGTCCAGGCCCTCCTTGTACAGCACGTCGTTGGTGACGGTGTTGCGGGCGTAGACGCAGATCTTGCCGGGCTCGACGCACAGGGTGTTGGAGCCGTCGTTCCACTGCTCGCGGGAGGCCGCGATCGGGTCGCCGCCGCCGCAGGGGATCAGCTTGACCTGGTCGACGCCGGTGGCGTCCTCCAGGACGTGCTCGAGGGTGTCCTCGATCAGGCGGATGTTCACGTCGCCCGGGTTCTTGCCGGCGGTCAGCTCGTAGACGCGCAGGGTGCCCATGATGGCGGGGTGGATCGTGAACTTATCGACGTCGATCTGGGTGAAGACCGTGTCGAGGTGCATGAAGGCGCGCGAGACCGGGATGTCGAAGGCCAGGATGCGCTCGACCTTGGAGTCGGAGTTCCAGAAGATGTTCTGGGCCATGACGTCGATAGCGGCGGCCTGGGTGCGCTGGGAGATGCCGACGGCGAGGGTCTTCTCGTTGATGTTCAGCACGTCGCCGCCCTCGGTGTGGAACTGGCAGTCGCGGCGGAAGTACAGGGAGACGTCCTTGTAGTCGGGGTGGTACTTGAAGACGTACTTGCCGTACAGGGTCTCGCGGTTGCGGGTGACCGAGTACATGCGGTTGAGGTTGACGCCCTCGCCGACGACCGCGAACGGGTCGCGGGTGAAGTAGAGGTTGGGCATCGGGTCGATGATCAGGTCGGACTCGGACTCGGAGTTGACCAGGGAGTCGAGGGTCGTGGACGCCGTGAGGGGCAGGTCGATCTCGGCCTTGGTCATGCCGGCCATGGTCTTCTTGACGAACTCGAGGTTGTCCTCGATGGAGTCCAGCTTCTCGCGGACGATCTGCGGCATGTGCTGGCCGCGGATGCCGGCCTCGGCGATGTACTGGTCGGTGAACTCGGCGCGGGCGCCGGGGACCTGGTCGAACACCTCGGCGACGAGGTTCTCGAGGTAGAGGACCTCCACGCCCTGGTCCCTCAGGATCTGGGCGAAGGTGTCGTGCTCCTGCTGTGCGACCTCCAGGAACGGGACGTCGTCGAACAGGAGTCGCTCGAGCTCGTCGGGCGGCAGGTTGAGGAGCTCGTCGCCGGGACGGTGCAGGCAGACCTTCCTGAGCTTGCCGATCTCGGAAGGCACGTGCAGACCTTTCGTCATGGCCTCCTACCTTTCTTTCGGGCCTTACTGGCCGAATGTATCAGCGCCCCTCCGTATGGGACGCTGCTTGCTGACAGCTCTAGTTATATCCAAAAACCACCCGCAATTCCATCTCGCCCCCGAACGGTCAGCAAAGTGCGATGAACGGTATATCGCATATGATTCCCCCATGATGCACTTCAGTTCTCTAAAGCAGGTTTTCAAAGGTAATCGTTCTTTTTTCTAAGGAATTGAGCAAGATTGCACAAATAATTTCATGTTTAGGAATTGCATAGCTAAAACTGTTTTCTGCATATATATGTCGTTTGTCCATGATTCAATTTGGATTCGATTATATTCAGCTAGCAATCATTCTTATTCATACATCCTCATCAGTTGAGTATGGATATAGATTGTTTTCAAAACGAGTTGGACAGTTAGTCGCATGCCTTGACAGCGTAAGAAGTAGGTAAAGATACCGTTCGCACAATACGTCCGTGCCACAAGTCGACTAAATTGAGACAATAGTGAATAGGGTTAGGCTACCGTCCCCTGCGGGGACTGAACGGACAGATGCATATGCCGAGCAAAATCGAAAAAAAGCAAGCCGCCGCAAAGCTGCGCAAACCGCCGCGCGACTTCTCGTACACGCAGAACCGAGAGCTCAGCTGGCTACGCTTTGACAACCGTGTGCTCGACGAGGCTTTTGATGAGTCCGTGCCGCTGTTCGAGCGCCTTAAGTTCGTCTCGATCTTCGAGTCAAACCTCGACGAGTTTCTCATGGTGCGCGTGGGTGGCCTGTCCGACCTTGCCGAGCTCAAAAAACAGCCTGTCGATAACAAGAGCAATATGACCGCCTCCGAACAGGTCGATGCTGTCATGGCCGAAATGCCCGGGCTCCTTACCCGTTGGGAGTCCATCTTTAAGAGCATCGAGGGCAAGCTCGATACCTTGGGCGTTCACCGCGCCCGCATCGATTCGCTTACGCCCGAGGAGCGCACCTTTGTAACCCGCTACTTCCAGGCCTACGTGTCGCCGGTCATCTCACCGCTGGTGATCGACCCGCGCCACCCCTTCCCCAACCTGCGCAACGGCGCGCTCTACCTGGCGTGCGGCCTGGACGGCGTCACCGACGAGGAAAGTCTGCTGGGCCTGATCGAGATTCCCGCCTCGATGAACCGCGTGGTCGAGATCCCCTCGCCCACCGGCACCTACTCCTACATCTTGCTCGAGGACGTCATCCTCGCCTGCCTGGACAGCTGCTTTGGCTCCTATAAGCCGCTCGACCGCGCGCTCATCCGCGTCACCCGCAACGCCGACATCGACCCGGACGGCGAGGGCGTCGAGGAAGAAGAGGATTACCGCCAGCACATGAAGCGCATCCTCAAGAAGCGCCTGCGCCTGCAGCCGGTAGTGCTCGCCGTCTCGGGCTCACTCGAGAAGCAGACGCTCAAGACTATCCGCAAGGCGCTCGAGCTCTCGCGTCGCTCGGTCTTTACCTGCGATATCCCGCTCAACCTGGGCTATGTCTTTGGCATTGAGGGCAAGATTCCCGAGCACCTGCGCAACGAGCTGCTCTTTACGCCATTTAAGCCGCAGCCCAACCCCACCATCGATATGTCCCGCTCCATCCGCGAGCAGGTGCTTCAGCACGACAAACTGCTCTTTTATCCCTATGAGGCCATGAACCCCTTCCTGGATCTGGTACACGAGGCCGCCTACGACCCCGAGTGCATCTCGCTGCGCATCACGCTCTACCGCGTGGCCAAGCAGAGCCGCCTGTGCGAGTCGCTGATCGATGCTGCCGAGAACGGCAAAGAGGTCACGGTGCTCATGGAGCTCCGCGCCCGCTTTGACGAGCAGAACAACATCGAGTGGGCCGAGCGCTTGGAAGAGGCCGGCTGCACCGTCATCTACGGCTCCGAAGGCTTTAAGTGCCACTCCAAGATCTGCCAGCTCACCTATCGCGAGGGCATGGCGCTTACACGCCTGACGCTGTTGGGCACCGGCAACTTTAACGAGAAGACGGCCAAGCTCTACAGCGACTTTATGCTCATGACCGCCCATCCCGGCATCGGCGAGGACGCCAACTTGTTCTTCCGCAACCTGTCGCTGGGCAACCTGCGCGGCGATTACCGCTTCCTGGGCGTGGCGCCGGTCGGCCTGAAGCCACTCATCATGCGCGGCCTGGATCGCGAGATCCAGCGTGCCCTCGCTGGCGAGCCCGCCCGTGTGTTCTTTAAGCTCAACTCGCTCACCGACCGCGAGGTCATCGACAAGATCGCTGAGGCATCGTGCGCAGGAGTCCGC
Source organism: uncultured Collinsella sp. (assembly GCA_900552345.1). Lineage (GTDB taxonomy): Bacteria > Actinomycetota > Coriobacteriia > Coriobacteriales > Coriobacteriaceae > Collinsella. Next base: position 7,329 of record URZN01000009.1, read on the forward strand.
GTAGACATGATCATCCGCGGCATCTCGTGCCTCAAGCCGGGCGTTCCGGGCAAGACCGAGAACGTGCATGTCCGTTCTATCGTCGGACGCTTTTTGGAGCATGCGCGCGTTTACGCCTTTGGCGTGGACTCGGACATGATCTATCTGAGCTCGGCCGACATGATGACGCGCAACACCGAGCACCGCGTGGAGATCGCCTTCCCCGTGCTCGACCCCACCTGCCGTGCCCTGGTGCACGAGTACATGGGCATGCAGCTGCGCGACAACGTGAAGGCCCGCAGCCTCACGAGCGACGGCACCTGGGTCCCCGTGGAGCGTGCAGAGGGTGAGAAGCCCTTCAACTCGCAGGAAGCCCTGCTGGAGCGTGCCTATCGCAACGCCGAGGCCGCCGCGCAGCAGCGCGCACTGGAGAAGGAACGCGTGACCGAAGAGGCTATTCAGGCCGAGGTTGAACATGGGGCAGCTGCCAAACCGGAAACGGTTGCCGCTCCCCCGGCGAATGAACCCGTGGCTGCCGCAGAGCCCGCCGCGGAGAAAGCGCCCGAGGTTCAGAAGGTCCAGGCGACCGTCATTGAGCCCAAGCCCGCACCTGTACCTCGGCCCGAGCCGCAGGTCACCAAGCCCGCACACGAGCCGAACGCCCGTCGCGATAAGCCCACCGGCAAGACCAAGGCCATCGAGCGCCATCGCCCCGGTCGCGTGCGCATGGGACTGGGTCTGATCGGCCTGGGTCTTAAGACGCTCATTACCGGCAAGACGAAATAGTCGTTTGTAGAAGCAGTTTGTAGAAGCGCCCCGCATTTGAGGAAAGCCTCGGATGCGGGGCGCTTTTCCCTGCTACCATGGTGCGGACAACAACGCGAATGACAGGCAGGAATATGAAGCTCACTATAGAATCGATGACCTACGGCGCCGACGGGCTGGCGCACGCCGACAACGGCAAGGCCGTCTTTGTGCAGGGTGCCGTGGCAGGCGACACCGTCGAGGCCGAGGTCGTACAGGACGGCAAGTCGTTCATGCGCGCCCGCACCACCGAGATTCTGGAGCCAAGCCCCGATCGCATTCAGCCTCCCTGCCCCTTCGTGGGCATCTGCGGCGGCTGCTCGTGGGGCAATCTCTCACGCACGGCACAGCTCGCCGCCAAGGAGCAAAACCTGCGCTCCACGCTCGAGCGCATCGGCAAGTTCGCTCCTGAGCAGGTCGATGAGTTGGTACAACCCATCTGCCACACCAAGGACGACTGGGGCTACCGCAATAAAATCGAGCTCGAACCGACCGTCGTCAACGGTCGCGTGCGCCTTGGCATGCACGGTGTCGACCCCAGCAAAATCGTGACCGTCGATGCGTGCCCGCTGTTCGATAAGCGTTTTCCCAAGGCACTCAAGTCAGTCGTCGGCGCGCTCAACTATCTGAGCGGCAGCCATGACTTGGGGCTCGAACGCGTGGGCATTCGCGCTTCGCGCCGCACCAAGGCGCTCGAGGTCGCACTCTGGACGCCCACGGGTTCCTTCCCGCGCTCGCAGGTCTCGCGCGTGCTGGCAGACGCCGCGCACCCCACGAGCATCGTGCGTGTGATGAGCAAGGGCGAAAAGAAAGCCCGCCGTGTCTCCAAAGTCGAGATGCTCGCCGGCGAGGGCTCGTGGACTGAGAACATCGCCGAGAACCAGATGCGCCTATCTGCTCCGTCGTTCTTCCAGGTCAATACCAAGGGTGCCGAGATTTTGATCGAGCTCGTTATGGACGCACTCGATCCGCAGGAAGATGAGCTTGCCGTGGACCTGTATTGCGGCGCCGGAACCTTTACCCTGCCGCTCGCCCGCCGCTGCGATTACGTCGCCGCCGTCGAGGCCTACGGCCCGGCCGTGCGCGACCTGCGTCGCAATCTGGAGATCAACAAGCTCGACAACGTCGACGTCATCGGCGGCGATGCGGTACGCGAGTTCCCCGATCAGGACGCCGATGTCCTGGTGGTCGACCCGCCGCGTGCGGGCCTCGCCCCCGAGGCGATCGACCTCATCGCGAGCACGAGCGCCCGTGATGTCGCCTACGTGAGCTGCGACCCGGCAACTCTGGCCCGCGACCTCAAGCGCTTTGTCGAGGAGGGCACCTTCTCCCCCGTCAAGATCACGCCAGTCGACCTATTCCCGCAAACCTTCCACTGCGAAACCGTCGTCCACCTCAAGCGCAACTAACCACACGGTCATTGCACTGGGTAGCTAATTTGGGACGGGGCTTTTTTATCTACCCTTACATTGAATAAAAGAGTGCGAAGTCGTCCAAAAAGGGTAGCTAAAAAAGCCCCGTCCCAAATTAGCTACCCCGCAGCGATATACGGTCGATAATTGCCTAATCCCTTGGCTCGGTTTTATTCGGTCGATGCAACGCTAGCAAAAGTCATCGCCGTGCTTACCGGCAACCAGAACAACAACGGCAGCAGGTAGCGCATCGACTCGGTCGTGTACGACGTCGGCGAGATCCAAAGAACAAGGTTTGCCGCAACGAGCGGCGCCATCAGATAGAGTTTCTGGGGCGCACGACGTTTTATCTCCAGCAGCAGAAACGCCATACCCCAGGTCGACCAAAGCGCCTTGGCGCCAATAAGCATGCCGACCGGCGTCGACTGAAGCCATGCAACGAGCGACTCGACACTGCGGCCCAAGGTCGCATCGGACCAGCTCAATCCCAAATCCCGCGAGCGGGGAAACACGTGGCTCACGTTGTGTCCGTCGACAGGAGTCACATAGGGCGACAAGGCCTCGCTTCCCGCCGCCGGCATGGCATACCAGCCAATCTGAACTCCCAGATATGCCTCGAGATAACAAAGTGGATGCTGTAGGAGCCCCGCTACCCACGCGCCAAAATAGGCTGCAAAATCGAGCTCGTCGGCCTTACCAAACGTGGGGTCTTTAACGGAGTCGGTTAAAAACCACGTGTAGTTGTTCTTACCATCCTCCCCGATGGCGCGCTCGATCTCTTGACGCTGCCATTCCGGAAGCTCGTCCCCGTGGTCACGCACCAGCAACGCGGACTGCTGAAACATGAGACCGTAGACCTCCTGCTTGCCACCCGGCTCGCACCCCAAAGCGGGAAGCACGGCCCTGGGCATGATAACCGCCATAAACAGAGAGCTACCGACCGCCATTGCCGCAACAACAACTCGCCCGCGCCGACCCGTTACCTTGAAGAACACGACAACCAGGACAATCAGCACGAGAATCAGGCCGGTCTTACGCGTCAGCGAAACCAGAAGCAAAAGCGCAATGTATACAGCAAGGAAACCGGGTGCCCTCAGGAGTCGCCCCCTCGAACGCATGACCTCAATGGAAGCAACCGAGAACAGTAGGAAAAACGGCAGGAAGGTGGCATCCTTCGCCATGGCCGAGGCATAGATGGGAAGGTGCCAATACAGGCACAGAAACGCCAGCAGTGCCAGGCAAACGCCACGTCCGCCGCCCATACGGCGTACCAAAACAAGGCAGCACGCCAAGGCACACGCCGTCAGAAACGCCTGCACCAGGCAGAAGGCGTACACCCCAGCATCAACGCTTCCCAGCGCACGGCCCAGGTCGGTAAACCATCCGTACAGATAGGTATCGAGCACTGGATGGTGGTCGGTGATGACACCGTCCGACAAGGCATTGGGCAAGCCGTTGTACTGCAAAAGCTGCTGGCGAGTGTCCCACCAAATCACGCCCGGGAACAGCAGGACCAACAGCGGGGACCAACAAGCGTAGATGATTGCGCCCAGTTTTACGATGCCACCGAATGCATACGTCTGTGGGATGCCAGAGAACGCCATGTCGCACAAGTTACCAAACCATCCAGCATGGACTTGTCGAGGAACGTCGACAGTACTTTTGCGTCCCGCCAGAAACCGCTCGATCAGACAGTCGCCGAGCATAAACGCTGCACAGAAAAAGGCCATGTGTCCCAAGACATGGACCAAGTAGATAGGGTTGCAAGAGAATCCCACGGTATCGCGAAACATATCCGCGATGGTCACGAGCACCGCAAAGATGCCCGCGACCATCAGCATGTCGCGATTCTGTTTTAATCGCTCCACCGGCATACACTTAGTGCTTTACCGGCGCGCCGCAATGCGGACAGAATTGAGAATCGGGCGTAAGCGGGCTTCCGCATGAACTACAGAACCGCGGTGCATCCGAGGGCGCAGGAGCCTGCTGTGGCTGGACCTGAGCCTGCTGCCCAACGTAATTCTGCGGCATTGTCTGCTGAGGTGCCGTATATGCGGTGTTATTCGCAGCCGTTGCATATGCCTTGGAGTGCTTACGCATGCGAATGATAAAGAAGCCGCCCACGCCCGCTGCGATGAGAATCGCAACAATGACGACGATGAAAATGGGGTTGAACGAGGACGAGCTGTCTTCCTTTTGCGAATCAGACGAAAGGGATTGCTGGGAGATGCCGCTCTTGTAGACATCGATCCTAAAACCGTCATCCTTATTATCTTGAACGGCGTAAATCAATGAGCAGTCCTTCGAGAACCACGCAGACCCCATGTAGCCGTCGTCGCCTACGCGGTCGTATTCCAGCGAACCCCTCAAATTAATCTGAGAATGTGCGCCCGTCTTTGTATCAATCAGATACAACAGATTGTTATCGTTGTCGTCCGAACCATTGGCCAATGCAAACCTACCGTCATTCGATAGAGCGCCATATCCACCTTCACTCATAAAGGGGAGATCATTAGGGTACTTAGTCCTCCATTTTGTTTCGCCTGTCTTGTTATCGACGACAATCATTTCAAGGCTTTCCAGCTCAGAAGAGCTGGAGCCGAGTCCATCACTGTTTTCGTTATACAAGCCAAGAACGAGCGATCCGTCCTGATTAAGCGTGTTGTATTCCAGATTGCTGTAGTAGGTGCAGGTTGCGTCACCCTTTTTTGAGACGTAGAGGCAGGGGCCGATGGCGGCGCCGTCATCGTTAACGACAACCGTATTGCCCGCCCTGTCAAATTCAGACGTGTTGACGGCTTCCTTGTCCTTCAGGTCGAGCGTTACCACGTCGTAGTACGAATGTGAATCGTAATCGTCGCCGCAATAATCCCGTATAACATAGCCGTATTTGCCGTCATTTGAAATCCAAGCAGGGCCATCCAAAGAGTAGTCATCGGATGACGTAAATTCGTATTTAGTCGTTGTATTGCTGTTCTTAAAATCAACTACGCTAAAAACCGCGTAATAATCCTCTGAACGCGAATCATATACTAGGGATGTTATAAAAAGCGATTTGTTGTCCTTAGATATTTGAAGCCTGACATCGCCATCATCGTCATCAAGCACGTCAGATGGAACCGCGGAGCCCAGCGGATATTCTTCTGACTTGTCATTGGACAGATCATATGCAATTACGGAATCGTTCGCTCTATTGAAACAGTAAAAGGTCTCTTCGTCAGCTGAAAAGCAGTATGCATTTTTATAGTCATCACTCTCGGGATCAATATCCACTATGGTGCGAGACCAATCCTCGGTGTCTAGTAAATAGAACTTTTCTTCAGATGCATCCCCGTACAGCACATACCTTCCAGAAGGCGAACGGTTTACATATATCGAATTCTCAAGCTCATACGTATCTTTCAGCTCGGGCGTGGGAACGTCGGCAGCATAGGCACCTGTCTCTTATACACATCTCCGAGCCCACGAGACCGGAGCCTATCTC